>JAPPKQ010000354.1 GCA_028819945.1 bacterium
CAACAGCGCCGCCCGGACGCCTGAGTTCGAGCTCGGGGTCAGTTACGGGGATGACGGGGTCGTGCAGTCGGTCCTTCAGGATTTCGGAGACTATCAGATCGAAGCCAGGATCGAGCGGCTGGAGAAGCTCGACGCGCCTATTTGCTAGTCCGGCCGCCGGGCCCGGACGTTTTCTTGCCCAGCAGCGAACGTCCCTTGCGGATGGCGGGATCGCCGAATTTTTCGCGCACCGCGTCCATCGCCCGCTCCACCTCGGCGGCCGACGCATCCCGGCCGTCGTCCAGCAGGTCGGTCTGAAGCGGCGACGGCGGGTCGGCCAGACGGCTGGTCCCGACGCCGATCAGCCGGAAGGAGCGCCCGTCGCATTGATCCTCGAGCAGCGGCAGCGCCGCCTGATAGAGCGTTTCCGCGAGCTGGGTCGGGGCGGGGAGCGTCCTGGACCGGGTGACGATCCGGAACGATGACGTCTTGAGCTTCAGCGTCACGCCGGCCGCCGCCAGTTCCTGCCGCTTCAGGCGTTTGGCGACCTTCTCCGACAGCGGCCACAGGCGGCGGGCCAGCTCGTCGGCGCGCTTGGTATCCTGGGCCAAGGTGGTCTCGGCCGAGATGCTCTTGGCGCCCGGGCTGGGATCGACCGGGCGGGCGTCCCGGCCGTTGGACAGCCGGGCGAGGCGCGCCCCGATCTTGCCGTAGCGCGCGATCAGCTCTTGTTCGTCGATCCGCCGGAGCTGGCCGATGGTCTTGAGCCCGTCCCGCTCCAGGCGGCGGCGGAGGGACTTGCCCACCCCCCAGATGGACGAGACCGGGCGGGGCGAGAGGAAGTCCAGCGCCTCGGCGCGGCCGATGGCGGCGAAGCCGCGCGGCTTGTCGAGGTCGGATGCGGTCTTGGCGAGAAACTTGTTGTAGCTGAGACCGACCGACGCGGTGACGCCGGCCTCCCGCTCGATCCGATTGACCAGCCGGACCAGCGTCTGGGCGGGCGCCGCCCGGTGCAGGGCCTGGGTGCCGCTCAGGTCGAGAAACGCCTCGTCCACGGAGAGCGCCTCCACCAGCGGCGTCGTGTCCTTCATCATGCCCCGGATTTCCCGGCCGAGGCGCTGGTACTTCTCCATGTCGGGACGGATGACCACGGCGTCGGGACACGCCTTCACGGCCTTGAACATGGGCATCGCCGAATGGACGCCCCGGGTGCGGGCGATGTAACAGCACGCCGAGACGACGCCGCGCCGGCCGCCGCCGACGATCACCGGCTTGTTGGCCAGGTCCGGATTGTCCCGCTTCTCCACGGCCGCGTAGAACGCGTCACAGTCGATGTGCGCGATGGCCAGATCGGCTACCTCCGGATGGCCGAACAGCCGGGGCGAGCCGCACTCGGGGCAGCGGTCCGCCGCCGCCGCCGGCTCGAACAGGTGGGCGCAATCGCGGCACAGGCGGAGCGCCCGCTCAGCCATTGCCGGCCTCCGCCGGCCACAGCCACGCCGCGCCCCGCACCCCGCTCGAATCGCCGTGCATGTTGCGCACCAGCGCCGTCTCGACGGTGTCCGAAAATACCCATTCGCCCCACATCTCCGGCACCGCCCGATAGAGCCGGCCGATGTTGGAAAGCCCCCCGCCGAGGACGATGACTTCCGGGTCGAAGAGGTTGATCACACTCGCCAGTCCCCGGGCCAGGCGGTTGGCATAGGTTTCCACCGCCGCCGATGCCGCCCTGTCCCCGGCGGCGGCGGCTTCGGCGATTTCCGGGGCGGTCCGGCATTTTCCGCCGCCATAGGCGCGAAGCAGGCCCGCAGCGCACAGGAACGTCTCGATACAGCCGGAGAGGCCGCAATAGCACTCGGCGCCCGGCGACTCCCCGGGCGCCGGCCAGGGCAGGGGATTGTGGCCCCACTCGCCGGCGATGCCGTTGGCCCCGCCGATCAGCGTCTTGCCGACCGCGAGGCCGCCGCCGACGCCGGTCCCGAGGATGACGCCGAAGACGGCGCCAAACTCCCGGCCCGCGCCGTCCACGGCCTCCGAGAGGGCGAAACAGTTGGCGTCGTTGGCCAGCCTCACCGGCCGGTCCAGTCTTGCGGCCAGATCCCGGTCCAGGGGATGGCCGATCAGCCAGGTGGAATTGGCGTTCTTGACCAAGCCGGTGGCGGCGGAGACCGTCCCGGGAATGCCGACCCCGAGGGAGCAGGTCACGCCGGCCCCGGCTTCCAACTCCGCGACCAGCCCGGCGATCGCATCGAGTGTGGCCTGGTAGTCGCCGTGTGGCGCGTCGATCCTCCGGCGGGCGGCGATGGCGCCGGCCCGGTCCAGGATCGCGCCTTCAATCTTGGTGCCGCCGAGGTCGATTCCCAGTCGCATGCCGCCGCTCAATCCGGTGCTGGC
>JAPPKQ010000043.1 GCA_028819945.1 bacterium
CACCTGCACCTCGTAGGTCGTGCCCGGTTCCAGGCCGGTGAGGGTCGTGCTGGGGATGACGCCGTCGAAGGGGTGCGACGTCCACTCGCTCGCGCCCTCGGCGCGGTAGCGCACGTCGTAGTCGGTGGTCTCGGGCGCCCCGGACACGAGCGCCGCGACCCAACTCACGTCCAGATCGGTGTCGGGATCGACGGGCGACCGGGTCACCCACGGCGCATCCGGCGTGGGGGGCGGCTCGTCGACGTCGGTCACGCTGATGGTGAAGTCGGCGCTGGCGTCGACGCTGGGATCGGCCTCGCCGTCGGTGTCCTTGCCGTCGCTGACGCTCACGGTCACCGTGTAGGACGGCGTGCTCTCATGGTCCAGGAACGGGCCCGCGCCATCGGCCACGCTGATCTGACCCGTGGCCGCGTCGATCGTGAAGGCGGCGTCGCCAGAGATCGCGTAGGTCAGCGGCTCCCCGTCCCCGCCCTGCGCGGCGACCGCCGCGCCGACGTGCGTGCCGCCCGGGGAGTTCTCGGCCACCTCGCGGGCGCCGGACTCCAGCGTCAACTCCGGGATCGGGGTCACCGGCGGCGGGGGCGTGGGACTCGACTCGTCCACGTCGGTCACGTCGATGACGACGCTGATGACGGTGTGGACGATGCGGCCGTCGTAGCCGGCCAGCGAATGGGTCGCCCGCAGCGTCAGGGAGTGGCTGCGCGCCGTCTCGTAGTCGAGGGACGCGCCGCGCGCCAGCCGGATCTGGCCGCTGGCCGAATCGACGACGAACTTGCCGCTCTCCTCCGTCTCGCTCGTGCTCTGGGCGTTGTTCCCGTTCGGTTCGGTGATGGTGGGGACCACGGAGTAGGAAAGCGTGAGGCCTCCGGGGGCCGTGACCGCCACCGGATCGCCGACCAGCGTGCCCGGCTGCGCGTTCTCCGGCAGCGACCGCTGGGCGCTCACCTGCCGGGGACCGGTCAGGCCCGTCCCGGTCGCCGACCAGTCGCTCTCGCCCTCGCCGTTGACGGCCAGCACCTGCACCTCATAGATCGAGGCCGACGTCAGGCCGGTGATGGTGGTTTCGGTGCCCGTGCCGCTGAAGGCGTGCGCGGTCCAGTCGTTCGGGCCCGCGGCGCGGTACTGCACGCGGTAGCCGGTGATCGGCGAGCCGAGGTCGTCGGGGGCCGTCCAGTCCACGTCGAGCGTGGTGGCGGGCTCGGTCTCCCCGGCCTCGGCGTCCGGCGCGGCCGGGGTCTCCGGCCCCGTGATGTCCGTCAGGTTGATGGTGAGGTTGACGACGGCGGCCTGGCCCTGGACGGTCCAGTGCACCTTGCCCGTGTAGGACGTCTTGGCCTCGTAGTCGAGGCTGGCGCCTTCCTTCACGCTGATCTGGCCGGTGGCCGCGTCGATCTCGAAGGCCCCGGTGGTCGCCGCCTCGCCCGTCAGCGAATAGGACAGCGCGTCGTCGGTCTCTTCGTCCCCATCGTCGTATGGCGTCCCAGTCACGGGATCGCCGACCGCAGTTCCCCCGGCGGAGTTCTCGGCGACGGTCCGGGTCTCATTGGCGGTGCCCGTGAGCGTCACGGTGCGAGAGACGGAGCCGCCGTAGGCGTCGGCGGCCGTGTAGGTGACGCCGGACGCGCCCGGGTTGAGGAGGGTCACCCGCAACAGGGCGCCCCCGGACGCGCCCGACAGGCTGACCCCGAGCAGGCCGGGGTACTGCGCGGCGGCCGAGTAGGTCAGCGTGTCGCCGTCGGCGTCCTCGAAGAACGCCCCCACGAGAGGATTCGACTCGTCGTAGTCGGCGATGCTCCCGACGGGGAACGTGCCGCCGTTGAAGGCAACGCTGGTCGCGGCCGGCGGGTGGTTGGCCCGACCCGACCCGGTGTCCGACCAGGCGCCGGCGCTCTCGTCGCTGCTCACCGCCCGCACCTGGACCTCGTAGGTCGCGCCCGCCTCCAGGCTCGTCAGGGTGAGGCTGGTCGCCGTCGCGCCCAGCGTGCCGCTGTAGGCCGTCCAGTCCGCGGCCTCCTCGCCCTGGGCGGCCTTCTTGCGGTACTGCGCCTCGTAGCCGGTGATGGTCGTGCCGTTGGCCGCGGCGGCCGTCCAACTGACGTCGAGCGCCGGATCCGATGGCTCGCTGAACGCCGTGCGCGTCACCGTGGGCGCGCCGGGCTTCCCGGGGGCCACGTCGGTCACCTTGAGGCTGACGCTGATGACGACGTTGTGCCCATCGACCGTGTAGTGCACCTCGCCGCGGTAGAACTTGGCGATCACCTCGCCGTTCCAGGACTCCGTCTCCCGGTGGGCGTCATCCGTCTCGTAGTCCAGCGTTGCGCCCTCCGCCACGCTGATCTGGCCGCTGGCGGAGTCGATGACGAACAGG
>JAPPKQ010000462.1 GCA_028819945.1 bacterium
CCGGGTCACGGTCAGGGCGTAGGTCCGGGTGGCGACGCGGTCGCTGGCGGTCACCTTCACCTTGACGGTGTTGGCGCCTTCGGCCAGAGCGAGCTGGAATCCGGCCAGGTTCAAGTCGGCGTCGTCCAGCCGCCGGTCGCTGCCGTCGAGGAAGGTCACGATGGCGTCCGCGTCGGCCTTCGTCGGGTCGACGGTGAGGCGCTCCACGCCGCTCGTCACGTCCGCGGTGTAGCTCGTGGTGGCGGCGGCGAAGGTCTCGTTGAGGGCGATCGCGGTCCCGGCGCCGGCGTCCTCGAGGTCGAGGGCGCTCAGCGTCGGGTCGGCGTTGACCCGGCCGAGGACGCGGATCTTGATGGCGGCTTGGAACACGGTCGAGTTCGAAACTAAGGTATAGCGGTTGCCGATGCTCCAGCCGGGGGCGGCGCCGCTGTCCTCGTTGTCGCTGGTGGTGATGCGATATTGGATTGTGGGCGAGCCGGTACCGGCGTTGTTGGAGATCACCACCACGTATCGCGTGTTCGGCTCCAGCACGGCGTTGGCGGGCGCGTCGAAGTAGTTGGTGGCGTTGGCCCTGAGGCTGGCGGGGTCGGCCAAGCTGTAGAGCAGGCGCCCCGGGTCGATGCCGTTCGCGGTGTAGACGCGCACGAGCACCTGGCCGTAGCGGTCCCCCGTGACCGCGATGCCGATCTGGTCGAGGATGTATCCGCCGGGGTTGGGCCCGGTGGTGAAGTCTTGCCCGGCGTAGTGCCGCACAGCCGGGGCGCCGACATGTGATCGGCCCGTGTTCGAGACCAGCTCACCGGCGGCCGGCGCGGCAGCGCGGGTCACGGTCAGGGTGTAGGTCCGCATGGCGTTTCCGTCCTCGGCGGTCACCTTCACCTTGAGGGTGTTGGCGCCTTCGGCGAGGGCGAGCTGGAATCCGGCCTTGACCAGGTCGGCGTCGGTGAGCGCCGCGTCGCCGGCGTCGAGGAAGGCCAGGGTGGCGCCGGCGTGGCCGGCGGCGGTGGTGACGGTGACGCTGCCCACGGCGTCCGGCACGTCGGCGGTGTAGCTCAGGGTGGCGGCGGCGAAGGTCTCGTTGAGGGATATCGGTGTGCCATCGGCGTCCTCCAGCGCGAGTCCGCTCAGGGTGGCGTCGGTCGAGGGCGGGCCGGTGTTGGCCGCGCTCTCGTCGGTGAAGCTCGCCACCTCGTTGCCGGCGGCGTCCTCGAGCGCGTTGTCGGTGCCGGTGCGCGGCCTGGTGTAGGAGACCTTGAATCCGTCGTCCGTGGCGGCCGCGGGGCTGGCCAGCGTGAGGGTCACGGTCCGGCCGTCGATGGCGGGCGTGCCGGTGAGGGCAACGGCCTGCTCCACGCCCCCTTGCGGCGTCTTCTTCACTGCGAAGGAAGCGTTGGCCAGGCTGGCGGCCGGGGCGAGGTCCTCGTCGAAGGTCAGCACCAGGGCGGCGTCGGCCACCTCCGCCGACTCGAGGCTCGGCGCGGTGGTGTCGGCGGGCCGGGTCACGGTCAGGGCGTAGGTCCGGGTGGCGACGCGGTCGCTGGCGGTCACCTTCACCTTGACGGTGTTGGCGCCTTCGGCCAGAGCGAGCTGGAATCCGGCCAGGTTCAAGTCGGCGTCGTCCAGCCGCCGGTCGCTGCCGTCGAGGAAGGTCACGATGGCGTCCGCGTCGGCCTTCGTCGGGTCGACGGTGAGGCGCTCCACGCCGCTCGTCACGTCCGCGGTGTAGCTCGTGGTGGCGGCGGCGAAGGTCTCGTTGAGGGCGATCGCGGTCCCGCCGGCGGCGTCCTCGAGGGCGAGTGCCCTCAGCGTCGGGTCGGCGTTGGCCCGGCCGCGGACCCGGATCTTGATGGCGGCATTGACCACGGTCGTGTTCGAAACGATGGTATGTATGTTGCCGATGCTCCAGCCGGCGAGGCTTCCGCTGTCCTCGTTGTCCTGGGCGGTCCGGCGATATTCGATTCCGGTGCGGCCGTTGCCGGCGTCGTTGGAGAGCACCACCACGTATCTCGTGTTCGGCGCCAGCACGGCGTTGGCGGGCGCGTCGAAGTAGTTGGTGCTGTTCCTCGTGAAGCCGCCGGGCGGGTCGGTGAAGGTGTAGAGCAGGCGCCCCGGGTCGATGCCGTTCGCGGTGTAGACGCGCAGGAGCGCTTCGCCGGTGTTGTCGCCCGTGATCTGGATGCCGACCTGGTCGATGGTGTATCCGCCGGGGTTGGGCCCGGTGGTGAAGTCCTGCCCGGCGTAATCCCTCGAATGGTTGGTATTGTTCGGACGGCCCGTGTTGGAGACCAGCACATCGGCGGCCGGCGCGGCGGCGCGGGTCACGGTCAGGGTGTAGGTCCGCGTGGCGTTTCCGTCCTCGGCGGTCAC
>JAPPKQ010000319.1 GCA_028819945.1 bacterium
GGCCACCACCACGTAGCCGCCGCCGATGGCCTCGAGGGAGCGGGCTGCGTGTGCGAGGTCGGCGTCGGCGGTACCCAGCACCACTAGGTTCTGGTTCTCGCAGTTCGTGGTGATGCCGATGGCGCCGGCGCGCAGCCCGAAGCCCCGTACGAAACCCATGGCCAGGGTGTGGCTGGCGTGGTGGCGGTCCACCACAGCGATCTTGGCGATGTCGGCGGCGGGGTCGGCCGGCACCGACCCGCCCTCGACGGCCAACTCGGCCTTGAACGCCCGCTTGAAGTAGCCGTCGTACATCTCCATCGCCCGCACCACGGCCACCTCGTCCGGTCCGGCCTCGGCCGCGACGCGGAAGCTCTGCCGGCCGATGCCGGGGTGCAGGCGGATCGTGTCGCGGCAGGACGCCGGCAGAGTGTCGTCGTTGCCGAATGTGGCGCTGTTGTCCTGACCGGCGACCTCGCCGCCCACCAGCACCAGGCGGGGGCGGACGTCGGTGAGATCCTCCAGCAGCATCAGGTCGGCGAGGCGAGTGGGCGTGATTGAGCCGACCAGGTGGTCGAGACGGTAGGAGTGGGCCGCGTTGAGCGTGGCCATGCGGTAGGCCTCGATGGGCTCGACGCCGCAGTCGATGGCGGTGCGCACGTGGTGGTCGATGTGCCCCTCGTCGGCCAGGTCGCCCACGTGGCGGTCATCCGCGCAGAAGGTGAACTGGTCGAACCCGCCGGCGACCCTGGCCGGATCGGCGAACAGCGGCCGCACGTTGTCGTTCATGGAGCCCGACATGACGGTGATGCCGATGCCCAGGCGCAGCCGCTCGATCACCTCGCCGGCGTCGAAGGCGTTGTGGTCGTCGAAGATGCCGGCGGCGGCGTAGGCCCAGAGCGGCTCGGCGGCGATGCGGGCCGTGTGGCCGGTGATGCGGCGCCCCGCAGCGAGTGCCCGGTGCGACTTGCGAGCCGCCGAGGCCTCCAGGTCGAACGGGTTGCTCTCGCCGAGCGTGACCGCCAGCGGGTCGCTGAGGCGCGCCAGGATCTCCGCCTCGGGCACCGTGCCGCCTCCCAATTCGAGTGCGGGGGTGCGGGGCACCTTGTGGGAGACCTGCCGGAAGATGCGCAGCGGGGTTCCGGTGGTGCCGGCGATGTCCATGCCCAGGGGCCCCAGCACGTTGGCGAGGCAGTTCGGGTCGGCCAGCACGGTCGTCGTGCCCCGCGGCACCACGAGCCGAGCCAGTTCGCCCGGTGTCAGCAGCGTGTACTCGATATGCAGGTGCGTGTCGACGAAACCCGGCGACACCCAGTGGCCAGCAGCGTCGATCTCGGCGTTCGCGGCCAGGCGTCCGGGCGGCGTGACGGCGGCGATGTGCGGGCCGCAGATCAGCACGTCGCGGCGCAGCAGCTCCCGGCCGTGCAGCGCCAGCACCGTGCCGTCACGCACCGCCAGGTCGGCGGGTTCGGCACCGGCGGCCACCCGCTGCAGGCGCAGCAACTGCTCGGGCGACGGCACGAGGTGGGCGCCGATGAACTCGACATCGGTCATGGAGCGTCACTGTAGGTGGCGGCTAGCGGGCGCCCGGCACGTGCGCCGCCATCGAGGGTTCGCCGCCGCCGGTCGGTGCTGCGACGGCGCCCGGCCGGGTACGGGGCGAAGCTGCGCTCACCAGCGCCCGATGGCTCTGGACTGTGGTCGGCCGACGCGGTTGGGGGAGTTCGGCGTCCATACACTGGCCACCGATGTCACCATCGGTCGGTACCTCCACTGGGCGCCCGCCACTGATCGGGGTGCCCGGGCGGCGCAAAACCGCCGGGGCGGTGTCGGGAATGCTGCCGACCTTGGCCCACCTGGACGTGGAGGTCTACTTCCGGGACTATGCCCGGCGGGTGGCCGAGGCCGGTGGCTTGCCCGTGCTGCTGTCCCTCGACACCGACCCGGCTCGGATTGTCGAGCACCTCGACGGGATCGTGCTGCCGGGCGGCACCGACGTTGACCCTGCCCGGTACGGCGCGGCGCCGGCCCCCGATCTGATGGATCTCGAACCGGCCCGCGACGCCCACGAGCTGGCGCTGCTCGACGCGGCCGCGAAGGCAGAGGTGCCCGTCCTGGCCATCTGCCGGGGCCTGCAGATGGTGAACGTGTGGCGCGGCGGCACCCTGCACCAGCACGTTCCCGAACACGGCCTGTTCGAGGAGCCGCCCGACAAGCTCCAGCACGAGGTGACGTTCGTGCCGGGTTCAGTGCTGGCGGGGGTCTACGGCGCCTCGGTGATGGTGAACTCGCTGCACCACCAGACGGTGGACCGCCTCGGTGCCGGGCTGGAAGTCACCGCCGAGGCGCCCGACGGCACCGTCGAGGGCCTCGAATGCAGCGACG
>JAPPKQ010000015.1 GCA_028819945.1 bacterium
AGGAGAAATCAACAAGCTGCTTGATGCGAAGCCATCAACTGTCCACGAAAACGGCACAACTCCACGTTGAGAGCACCGCCACGGCGAACCAGGCGCTGCACATGGGGTGCCTTATCAGGCAGGACGGCACCCCCTGGCGTTCCGGCTCCACCTACGTCGTGATCCTGACGCCCAACGGAACGGTGTTCATCCACGCCCAGGACATGATCTACTCTGGCAGAAGGCTCCGACCCGAGATTCACGGCGCCATCCTGCGCGCCCTGGGCGCCGACCCGGCCAACCCCGCCGGCATCCTGCCGGCCCTCACGGAGGCGACGAGCGGCAGCGGCGGCGCCTTCGACGTGCCCGGCATCGCGGGCGCTTCCGGCTACGCGGCTCCCTATTTCGCCGGTCTTCTCCAGTTGCCCATGATCGCGCTGACCGGCTTCGACCTGGACGAGTCGCACGTGCTCGAAGAACTGATCGACCACGTCACGCCGGCCGTCACCGCCAGGGACGTGGTGGACCGCGAAACCCTGAAGGCCTTCGTCATCGAGGCGGGGGAGTTCTACAAGGGGATACAGGAAAGCGGCGACCCGGCGGCTTTTCCGAAAGCCAGGAGCGCCATGCGGGACCCCAACGGGCCCTGGCGGCACGGTTCGGTATACCTGTACGTGCTGGACCTCACCAGCAACATCATCCGCATCCACGGCGCCTTCCCGAACCGCTACGAGTTCAACTACCTGGTGCCGTTGGCGCGCGACGCCATTAGCGGCAAGCTCGTTCTGCCGCAGGTTCTGGAGGTAGCGGCCAGCAGCCCGGAAGGCGGCTTCCTGGAGTACCACTTCGACGACCCCACCGACCCCAACGACAGCTCCGACACCCCCAAGCTGGGTTATGCCCGCGAGTTCACCAGCACCATCGTGGCGGCGGATGGCAGCGGGCGGGAAGTCACGTTTGTCGTCGGCTCCGGCGTGTACATGACCTACAGCCCCGAGCTTGCCATGCGCACCCTGGGACGACTCGACGATGGGCGGACCTCGATGCTCTTCAGCATCACCACGCCGGCGCCCGGCAATACTGTGGCCGGCAACGCCCTGGCCGTTTCCGCCGCCGGCGCGCCCTCCGATACGGTGCACTTTGCCTTCCGCCCGACCGACCCGCCGGACGCGGCGTTCACCTACCTCGGCGCCGCCTTTACCCGTGAAGACGAGGCGCGCTTTGTCTGGGACACCGCGGACCTGTCGTCGGGCGGTTACGAGCTGGTGGCCCTTTACACCGAAGGCGAGGACGACGCGATCACCTACGACAGCATCGAGGTGAACTTTGACAACGACGCCGAAGCGCCGGACATCCGGGAAAGCCGCGGCAGCAAAACGCAGGCGCTGCAGGCGGACGTGCCGAACGAGGTCGTTACGGCCAACCGAGTCGTGGTGTCCCTGCCCGCCGGCGCCCTCGCCGCGGACGACCGCATCACCATCGGCGAGACCGGCGCTCCGGACCCGGCAACGGTCCCCGGAGACGCCGTCGGCAACGGGATACGGATCGCCCTGGCCAGTGGGCAGGAAACGTTCCACGAAGAAGTCACCATCAGCCTGCCGTACTCGGAGGGACCCCTGGAGGAAATGGATATATCCGAAGACGGCCTGTCCATGTGGTTTTTCGACGCCGCAACGGAGACCTGGATGTCGGTGTCCGGGTCCATGCCGCAGCCCGATGCCGACCGGGTGGTCGCCGACGTGACGCACACGGGCGAATTCGCCATCTTCGACGCGCCGGTGATGATGGCCGACGACGGCCGCGGCGATGGCGGCTGTGTCGCCGTACCCGTGCTGTCCGGAGGAGGAGGGCCGCTGGACCCCACGCTTCCGGCGCTTGTGGGGTTGGCGCTGGCCTACCTGCTACTTGTACGCCGCCGCCCGGCAGCGCTGGCCGGTCAGCCGGGTTGAGGGGTGGGGGCTGGGGAGGGGCCTCGATACTTCTCCCGCCCTCGCCCGGGACGTGCCTGCGGAAGCCTTCCCCGCTGGCCTTTTGCGGTGTGCTGGCTGCCGGACCGGGCGCAGGCGCCGGGGACCGGGGCGTGCTATAGTGCGGCGCATGATGCCCGATATTTCAGGAGGCCCGGGAGGCTTGCGGCCGCCCGTTCCTACCGGACTTTTCCGCTCCCGGAGGCACCGCTGCCGGCGTCTGCTGGTCATGGCCGCTATGGGGCTGGCAGTGGCGGGTTGCGGATACACACTCGTCGGTTCGCAGACTTCGCCGTCACACGACGGAATGGCCACGGTGGCCGTGGTGCCCTTCACCAACACAACGCACGAACCCGTTGTGGAACACTTCATGACGGCGGCGCTGCGCCAGGCTCTCCTGCAGCAGAGGGGCT
>JAPPKQ010000222.1 GCA_028819945.1 bacterium
GGGGCGGCTACTGGGCCTGGGACCCGGTGGAGAACGCCTCGCTGCTGCCCTGGCTCACCGCCACCGCTTACCTGCACTCGGCCATGGTGCAGGAGCGGCGGGGCATGCTGCGGGTCTGGAACCTGTCGCTGGTGTGCGCCACGTTCTCCCTCACCATCCTCGGCACGTTCATCACCCGGTCGGGCGTGCTGGACTCGGTGCACTCCTTCACCGCCTCGGGCATCGGTCCGGCGATCCTGGGATTCTTCGGGGTGGTGGCGGCGGCCTGCGTGCTGCTGATCGGCTGGCGCGGCGACCGGCTGCGCGCCCCGGGGCGGTTCGACTCGTTCTTCAGCCGCGAGGGCACCTTCCTGGCCAACAACCTGCTGTTCGCCTTGTTCGCCGCCGTGGTGCTGCTGGGCACTGTCTTCCCGCTGGTGGCCGAGGCCGTCTCTGGGGAGCGGCTCAGCGTCGGGGCGCCGTACTTCCAGCGCATGACCATGCCGCTGGGCATGCTGCTGCTGTTCCTGATGGCCGCCGCCCCGGTGCTGCCGTGGCGCAAGGCCTCCACCGAGTTGCTGGGCCGGCGCCTGTTCTGGCCCGCCTGGTGCGGGGTCGGCACCCTGGCGGTGGCGGTGGGCCTGGGCGCACGGGGACCGGCGCCTCTGGTGGCGTTCGCCCTGGGGGGCTTCGCCGGCGGGGCGGCCGCCCGCCAGCTGGTGCTGGCGGCCCGGCGCCAGGGCTGGCGGGGACTCCTGGGGCGCACCGACGGCGGCATGGTCACCCACATCGGGGTGGTGATCATCGCCGTCGCCCTGGCGGCCAGCGGGTCGTACCTGCAGCAGGCCGAACTGTCGCTCGGCGAGGGCGACGCGGTCCGCTTCGCGGGCCAGGAGTTCGGCTTCGTCGGCGTGCGGGAGGTGGTCCACCCCGAGCGCCTGGAGGTGCGCGCCGAGATCGCCGTCGACGGCGCCTGCTGCGCAGCCCCCGCCATCAGCCGTTACACGCTGCGGGGCCAGGTGGTGGGCCACCCGGCGACCCTCACTTCGGCGCGCCGCGACGTGCAGCTCTCGGTGGTGCGCCTTCCCTCCGAGACCGGCGGGAACCTGGTGCTGCGGATCACGGTGCAGCCGCTGATCCTGTGGCTCTGGGTGGGCGGCGCGGTGATGCTGGCGGGCATCGTGCTGGCCGCCTTCCCAGGCCGGCGCCGCCGCCCCACCGCCCCCACCTCGGCACCGGACGCTGCGGGCACCTTCGAGTCGACGAGGGCGAGCGCGGCTGCCGCGGCGCCGGCCGAGACTCCCGCGACGGGTGGCCCGGCGTGAGCGCAGAGGTTGATGATCGACCGGCCGCCGGCGAAGCGGTGACCGGTGCCGCGCCGTCCGCCGTCGGCTCGCGGCGCCGGCCGGGACGGGTGGTAGCCCTCGTGGCGCTGGCGGTGGCGGTCGTCGTGGCGGTCCTCGTGATCTTCCTGTCCCTCGGCGATCCGCAGCGGGGGGCGCTGATCGGGCGCTCCGCCGTCGGTCAGCCTGCGCCGCCCATCCTGGGGGTGACGCTCACCGGCGACGTCTTCGACCTCGACGATCAGCGCGGCCGCTGGGTGGTCGTCAACTTCTTCGCCACGTGGTGTCCGGGCTGCATCAGCGAGCATCCCGAGCTCGTGGCCTTCAGCGAGCGCCACGCCGGCGGGGACGCCATCGTGGTGACCGTGGCGTTCGACGACTCGCCTGAGGCGGTGCGCGGCTTCTTCGAGCGCGCCGGCGGCGACTGGCCGGTGCTCGCCGGCGACGTGGGGTCGGTGCCGGTGGACTACGGGGTGACCGCCGTGCCCGAGACGTACATCGTCTCGCCCGCCGGCTACGTGGTGGACAAACTTGTCGGGGCCTCGGGCGTCACCGCCGACCAACTAGACGCCCGCATCGCCGCCCTCGAAGCGCTCAGCGACGCCGGGCCGACCCCGTGAGCACCGTCCCAACCCAGGCGTCCGAAAAGTTCTCACATACATCCCCGAACAGTTCTCACATGGGTCGCCGGAGCGCCGCCGCCGGCTACGCCTGCCACCGCCCCGACGGAGTCTCGGTAGCGCCCATCGGTGCCCTCGGCCCCTGAACCGAATCGAGAGGCGACGGGCGCGTGAGCGGCCCGCATGATCGACGCCGCCAGCGTCGAGGGGACTCGCAGGCAGCACCCGACCGAACGCGCGGATCAGGTCGTCAGGCCGCCGATCCGGCTTGAGAGGTCCCCGATTCTCTCCCAGGCTCGGCGCTTGTCTTCGATGATTGCTGCGGCCCCCTCGCTGATCCGCGATCGCTCGGTGTCGTCCGTGTGGATCGGCACAACGATGGTGCGCCAGCGGTCTCCCAGGTTGGGGAGCGTTGT
>JAPPKQ010000344.1 GCA_028819945.1 bacterium
CCCTCGGACTGGGGCAGCGACATGAAGCCGTCGACCAGCAGCGCGGCGTCGGTGAGCAGCACGACATCCTCGAGACCCGCTACCGAGTGGACCTGCTCGGCAAGGAAGTCCCCGGCGGGCTGGAAGATCGGGAAGAACAGGGCCTTGGGGCCCCCGGCGGCGACCTCGGTCAGCACCGGGAGCATGTCGGAGTCCTCCTTGTTGACGGCGGTGACGATCGTGACGGTGCCCCCCAGGCTCTCGAAGCTGTCGGCGAAGGCCTGGGCGATGGACTGGCTGTAGGGGTCCCCGTCGTGGAGCGCCGCGGCGGCGTCGAGCCCGAGTTCGTCGTGCACGAAGCGGGCCATCGCCTCGCCCACGACCAGCCCGTTGTTGGAGGTGCGGTAGTAGCCCACGCTGTAGTTCACCCCGGGATTGCCCTCCAAGTCCGATGTGAGCAATGGCGAGGTGTTGGACGGCGCGATCATCGCCAACCCGGCGCCGGTGATGAGCGGCGCCGCGGCGGTCGCCGCCACCGAGCAGGACGTACCGATGACGCCGACGACGTCGCTCTCGGCGACGATGGTCTGGGCCGCCGCCTGCCCGCCGTCGCTGGAGCAGAACTCGTCGAGGCCCGGCCCGAGCTCCACGTCGAAGCCGTGGATCGGCCCGAAGTCGGCGATGGCCAGCTCCACGCCGCGCTGGTTGGCGAGTCCCAGCCAGGCGACGTCGCCCGTGATGGAGTTGAGCGAGCGGATCTGGATGGCGTCCCCCTCGGCGACCTCCACGACTCCCAGCGAGTTGCCGGCGAGATCGTCCTCCGCGGCGGTAGGGGTCGTGTCGCCGTCGCCGCCGCAGGCCGCCGCCAGGAGCGCTACCGCCACCAGCGTGTATCCCATCAGGCGTCGTCGCCTGAGGCGTCGCGGGCTGCTCACAGTCGCCATTGTCGCAGGAGTCAGCGCAAACGACGGCAATGTGACACCTATAGGGTGAGAGTTGTGCCACGGCGCTCCATAGCGAGCCGGGAGGCGTCACCGGCAGCCGCGGCGGCCGGCCCGCCGCTGAAGCTCGGCATCTGCCTCTGGAATCAGGCGCTGGAGTGGTCCGACGTCCTGGAGACGGCCCGCCTGGTTGAGGACCTCGGCTACGACCACTTGTGGATCTGGGATCACCTGCTGTCGATCTACGGCGAGCCGGACCAGCCCGTCTTCGAGGCCTGGACCACGCTGGCGGCGCTGGCAGCCTCCACCGAGCGGCTGCAACTCGGCCCCCTGGTGACCGCCAACACGTTCCGTTCGCCGGCCCTGCTGGCCAAGATCGTCGCAACGGTGGATCACATCAGCGGCGGTCGCGCCATCCTGGGCATCGGCGGCGGCTGGTTCGAGCAGGAGCATCGAGCGCATGCGATCGACTTCGGCAGCGGGTTCGGTGAGCGCCTCGACCGGCTCGACGAGGCCGTCGGGTTGATCCGGTCGCTGCTCGCCGGCGAGGAGGTCACCTCCGACGGTCCGTACTACCCCGTGGAGGGACTCCGCCACGTGCCGCGTCCGGTGCGCGGGAGCGTCCCCGTGCTCGTGGGGGGCCGGGGCAAGAACAAGACGCTGCGCACCGTGGCACGCCACGCCGACATGTGGAACGCCTACGGCACCCCGGCCGAGTTGGTCGAGCACGACGAGGTGCTGCGGGATCACTGCGCGGCGGTCGGACGCGACCATCGCGAGATCGAGCGGTCGGTGCAGGCAAAGGTCGTCGTCCGCGACAGCCGGGCGGCCGCCGAGGAGGCCTTCGCCCGGATGCTGGCGCGCAACAAGACCGTCTGGACGGGAGGGGGCCGGGGCGCCGAGCCCGACATGACGAACCGTGCGGCCTTCCCCGATCCCGACTCCACCATCTGGCTCGGTGGTCCCGCCGAGTTGGCCGAGTTGATCGCGGGGTACCGGGCGGTGGGGTTCGGAACGGTGATCGCGGAGATCCCCGCGCCCTACGATCGCGAGACCATCGAGCGGCTCGCCGGGGAGGTCGCGCCCCTGGTGGACGGTGAGCGATGGAGCGGATCGACGGGCGCCGGCGCGCCGGCCTCGCCGGCAGAGGGGAGAGGACGTTGAGAAGGCTGGAGGGCAAGCGAGCCATCGTGACCGGCGCGGGCCGGGGCTTCGGGGCCGAGATCGCCGAGCTGTTCGCCCGGCAAGGCGCCCGGGTGGTGGCCTCCGACGTGGACGGCGCATCCGCCGACGCAACGGCGCGGCGCATCGTCGAGGCGGGCGGCGAGGCGCTGAGCGTGCAGGCCGACGTCACCTCTGCCGGCGACGCCGAACGCCTCACGGGGGTCGTCGGGGAGCGTCTGGGCGGCCTGGACGTGCTGGTGAACAACGCCG
>JAPPKQ010000472.1 GCA_028819945.1 bacterium
TGTCGGCGCCCCCCCGCCGCGCGCCCCCCCCCCGCGCCGCCGGGGCCCCCGCCCCCCCCCCCCCCCCCCACTTCCCCGCCCGCGACGACGAGCAGTGGTTCAAGCACACGCTCGCCTACCGCGGCGACGACGGCCCCCGCCTGACCTACAGCGCGGTGAACATGGCGCCCCGTCACCGCGAGGCCTACCCGCCGGAGGAGCGCAAGTACTGAGCGCCGGGGCCACCCGGCGCGCAGGAGGACGACGATGCCCACTCAGCGCTTCCTCATCGACCGCTACGACCCGGCCGACGATCGTGCCTACGAGCAGGAGTTCAGCGTCGACTACGAGCCCGGCCAGACCGTGCTCGACTGCCTCAACATCATCCGCTGGGAGCAGGACGGCACGCTCTCCCTGCGCATGTCCTGCCGCCACGCCATCTGCGGCTCCTGCGTCGTCAAGATCAACGGCCGCTCCGGCCTCGCCTGTCAGACGCAGGTACCGGCCGCCGCCGGCCGCGGCGACCCGATCCGCATCGGCCCGCAGGGGAACCAGACCGTGATCAAGGACCTGGTCGTCGACTCGCACAAGTTTATGGAGCAGTTCGAGCGCGCCGAGACCTGGTTGCAGCCGCACGAGGAGCAGGAGCCGCCCGTCCGCGAGTACCGCCAGGACAAGGACGAGTTCGACCACTGGCAGCACGCCTCGACCTGCATCCACTGCGGCGCCTGCTACTCCGACTGCACCGTCGCCGCCGTGGACCCGAAGTTCCTCGGTCCGGCCGCGCTCGCCAAGGCCTACCGCTTCGTGATGGACAGCCGCGACTCACGGAAGCAGGAGCGATTGGAGGCGCTCTCGCGCATGCACGGCGGCATCTGGGACTGCACGCGCTGCTTCATGTGCGTCGAAGCCTGCCCGAAGGACGTGCTGCCGATGGACGCCATCATGGAGTTGCGCACGGAGGCGATTAAGGCCGGCGTGACCAACAATCACGGCACTCGCCACCACAAGGCCTTCGCAGGCGGCGTCGCCAAGCGCGGCCGTCTCGACGAGGCCACGTTACCCATCCTCTCGGCGGGCTTCGGCCCCGGCGCAATCCCCGAGATGATCGGTTACACGCCCGGCGCGATCCGGATGCTCAAGTCGCGCAAACTGATCGCCGCCGCCCGCCGCCACGGCGCCAGCAAGGAGGGCCGTCGCGAGATCCGGCGCCTCTTCGACGAGGTGGCCGACGAGAAGCACCACCACGACGTCAACCGTGAGGCGTTCGGCACGCAGTACGCCGAAGCGCTGCGCACCTAGTCCTGATCAGGAACGACGAGGAACCCGCCCCGTGAAGTACGCCTTCTGGCCCGGTTGCGTCTCCCGCGGCGCCGCCCCCGAGCTCTACAAGTCCACCCTCGCCGTCGCCGAGCACATCGGCATCGAACTGGTCGAGCTGGAGGCGGCTGCCTGCACCGGGGCCGGCATCATCTCCGACGGCGACCCATACCTACAGGACACGCTCAACGCGCGCACCCTCGCCATGGCCGAGCAGATGGATCTGCCCTTGATGGACATCTGCTCGACCTGCATCGGCGTGCACAGCCTGGCTCGCGAGAAGCTGGGTAACGAGGACTACCGCGCCCGCATCAACGAGCGCCTCGCCCCGGAGGGCCTCTCCTACAACGGCACGGCCGAGCCGCGCCACCTGCTCTGGATCCTGCTGGAGGACTTCGAGCGGGGCGCGCTCAACCACCTCATCCGCACGCCGCTCAGTGAGCTCACCCTGGGGCCGTTCTACGGCTGCTACATCCTGCGGCCCGAGCGGGTGCTCGGCTTCGATGAGAATCCCCACCGGCGCAACAGCCTGGAGGCCGCCATCGAGTTGGTCGGCGCGACGCCCCTCACCTACGACGGCATGACCAAGTGCTGCGGCTTCCCCATCCTCACGACCAACAAGACCAACTCCCTCACGATGGCCGGCACCCACGTCGGCGAGGCGCAGGACAAGGGCGCCGACGCGCTCGTCACGCCCTGCCCGCTCTGCCACCTCAACCTGGACGCGCAGCAGGCCGACGCCGCCCGGGTTATCCAGCGCAAGCTCGACCTGCCCATCCTGCACATCCCGCAGTTGATCGGGTTGGCCATGGGCCTCGAACCGGAGAAGCTGGGCCTCAACCGGCACGTTGTGGATACGAAGCCGTTGCTCGCCAAGGCGGGGATCTGATCCCGGGCACTGCTGATGTCCGATTGGTCCGGTTCCGACAAGAGCCTCCGCTCCTGTTCCCGGTCCGAGACTGGGCGTGAGGAGGGCATCGCCGCCGGATAGGCCTCCGCAACCAAAACGAGCCGCTTCCGAGGGGAAAGCGGCTCGTAATGGTCAGGAG
>JAPPKQ010000049.1 GCA_028819945.1 bacterium
GCCGTCAGTCGAGGTCTCGGAGCTCATCGTCCAGGCGCGCATCGAGCTCGGCGTCTTCCGCCTCGGGCAGTGACGCCGCCTCTTCGGCGGGCGCGTCCCGGCGTGACCAGCGAACGGCCAGCGACCCGACGCCGACCAGGCAACCGGCGCCGATGAGGTACGGCAGGAGCCACGCCAGGCGGTTGAAGCCCTCGTCGAGCGGAGCCCCGAGCGGCTCCTGGCTGCCGTAGGTCGCGATGAAGTAGTCGAGGATCTGCCGGCGGTCGCGTCCCGCCTCGATCTGCTCCCGGAGCTGGCCCCGCATGTACTCGGCCCCCGCCGCGACGAGCTGCTGCGAGCCGTCCGGGCGCGCGATCCAGCGGGGGGGCGAAGAGCAGCGGCAGTCGGCGAGGGTGTAGTGCGGGCAGTCGCCGCAGGTGCAGACCAGCTCCCGTTGCAGCTCGGCCTCGAGCGGCGTCGTCGCCGTGAAGGACTCCGGCGGCGGCCCTCCCTGTCCCGCGGCCGGGGCCGCTGCGGCGGCGAGGGCCAGCAGCAGGACGAGACCCACCGCCAGCCCGAGCACCAGCGCCACCGACGCGGCGCCCGAGGCGACCGGCCCTCCCGCCGGGGCCGTCCCGTCGGAGCCGGCGGAGTCTCGCGCGGCCAGGAAGGCGAAACGGCTCTCGGGCAGCAGCGCGATGCCCGTCCCGAGGGCCAGCAGGGCGAACCCGAGCCAGATCCAGTTGACGAGCGGGTTGACCGTCACCTGGAAGCTGGCCGACTGATCGGCCATGTCGTACGCGGCGAGCACCACGTACACGTCCTCGGCCAGGGTGCGCCGCATCGCCACCTCGGTCGTCGGCTCGGCCTCGTGCTTGCGGTAGAACCAGCGGCCGGGGTAGAGGTTGCCGACCTCGCGGCCGTCCTCGAACACGGTGACGTGCGCGGTGTGCATCTCCTTGCGCCCGTCGTCGGTGATGCTCAGCCGATCCAGCTGCACCGCGAAGCGGCCCACCTCGACGTCCTCGCCCGGCGTCAGCAGGACCTGCTCGGTCTGCCGGTAGCCGGCCCCCGCGAAGCCGAGCATCATCAGCACGATGCCCAGATGGACCACGTACCCGCCGTAGCGCCGCCGCGACCGCATGACGAGGCCGATCATCGCGGTGGCGAGATCCGTGCCGGTGACGCCGCGGCGAACCACCGCGCCGCGCACGAACTCCTGCCCCACGGTGCCGACCACGAAGGCGCAGAGCGCGAAGCAGAGGCCCGACACCCAGACGCGGAACCCGAGGGTGTAGAGGACGGCGGCCGTGCCGACGGCCAGCCCGGCGGGCCACAGGAACTGGTCGCGCAGGTTGGCGAGCGTGGACTTCCGCCACGCCAGCAGCGGACCGATCCCCGTCAGCAGCAGCAGGGCGAGGCCGATCGGGATCATCCACTTGTTGAAGAACGGCGGCCCGACGGTGATCCGCTGCCCGGTCACGGCCTCGCTGAGCGTCGGGAACATCGTCGCGAACAGGATGAAGAACGCCGAGAACAGCAGGATCCAGTTGTTGACCAGGAAGGCCGCCTCGCGCGACGCCCACGATTCGAGCTCGTTGCGCGCGCGCAGCAGCGGCAGCCGGTAGATCACGAGGCCGAAGCTGACCGCGACGACGGCGGCGATGAAGATGCCGAACATCATCGCCAGCTCGGGGTCCTCGCCGAAGGCATGGACCGACTGCACGATGCCGGTGCGGGTCATCGCGGTGGCGAACAGCGTGAGCACGAACGCGAGGATGACCAGCGAGATGTTCCAGACGCGCAGCATGCTGCGCCGCTCCTGCACCATGACCGAGTGCAGGAACGCGGTGGCCGGGAACCACGGCAGCGCGCCGGCGTTCTCGACCGGATCCCAGCCCCACCAGCCGCCCCAGCCGAGCTCCTCGTAGGCCCAGATCATCCCCAGCGTCAGGCCGAGCGAGAGGAAGAACCAGGAGAACATCGTCCAGCGGCGCACCGCCCGCAGCCACGAGTCATCGAGGTAGCCGGTGATGAGGGCCGCCATCCCGAAGGCGAACGGGATCGTCATCGCCACCAGCCCCGTGTAGAGCGAGGGCGGGTGGATGACCATGTAGGGGTTCTGGAGCAGCGGGTTGAGGCCGCGGCCGTCCTCCGGCGCCTCCAGCAGGTAGGTGGCGAACGGGTTCTTGTTCACCACCATGATGAACAGGAAGAACATCTGGACGACGGCCACGGTCGCCACGACGTACGGCACCAGCTCCCGGTGCCGCTCGCGGTTGCTCCGGACGGCGATCGCCCCGAACACCGAGAGCAGGAACACCCAGAACATGATCGACCCGTCGAGGCCGCCCCAGTACGACGTCA
>JAPPKQ010000224.1 GCA_028819945.1 bacterium
GGACATCCAGGTGTCGTCCAACCTGGAGCGGCTGCTGTTCGAGCTGAACGGCCGCGACGGCGCCGCGACCGCCTCGCTGCTGGACGGCTTCCGCGCCGCCGGGGCGGCCGAGCTGCCGCCGGGTCCCGCCGCCGGGCTGGCGCCCCTGTGGTCGGGGGCCCGCGTCGACGAGGCGCGGACGCTGGCGGTCATCGGCGACACCTACGACCGGACCGGGATGATGATCGACCCCCACACCGCCGTGGGCGTCGGCGCGGCGGCCGCGGCCCGGCGCCACCCGGAGGTCCCGATGGTGGTGCTGGCCACGGCCCATCCGGCCAAGTTCCCCGACGCCGTGGAACGAGCCTGCGGGCGACGCCCCCTGCTGCCCGATTATCTGGCGGATCTGCATGATCGCCCCGAGCGCTGCAGCGTGCTGGGCAACGACCTCGCTGCGGTTCAGCGGTTCGTGGCGGACCGTACCCGCGCCCGCGGCGAGGGTTGAAGCCGCTGCCATGGGTATGGCGGAGAGGCACCCCGGCCGTTTCGGGCGCGCCATGATGTGCGCTGTGCACGCCACGCGCCTCTCGCGGACTCCTCGGCGGTGAGAAGGGGGCCGGCGGTGAAGTACGTGGTCTGCATTCCCGACGGCTGCGCGGATGAGCCGGTGGCTGCCCTCGACGGTCGCACTCCCCTCGAGGTGGCGCACATGCCGACGCTGGCACGGCTGGCGACCCGGGGCACCGTGGGGCGTGCCCGGGTCATCCCCGAGGGCCTGCCGGCCGGCAGCGACGTCGGCAACATGTCGATCCTGGGCTACGACCCGCGGCGCTACCACAGCGGCCGGGCCGCTATCGAAGCCGCCGCCATGGGCCTGAGCCTCGGTCCCGACGAGGTGGCCTACCGCTGCAACCTGGTGACCACCGACGGCGACGGCGCGATGCTGGACTTCGCCGGCGGGCATCCCCCCAGTGCGGCTGCCGCCGAGGTGATCGACGCCCTGCAGGCCGCATTGGGCGGCGAGGTGGCGTTCCACGCAGGCGTGCAGTACCGCCACATCATGGTGGCGCCCGCCGACTGGGCCGAGGCCGACTGCACCCCGCCCCACGACCTGACCGGCATGCCGGCGGTGCTGCCCACCGGCCCGGCGGCCCTCCGGCTGCGGTCACTGATGGACGCCTCCCGCGACGTGCTGGCCCGTTTCGACGTGGCGGCCACGCAGGTCTGGTTCTGGGGGCAGGGCCGGTCCCCGCAGATGCCGTCCTTCGCCGACCGCTACGGCCGCTCCGCCGGGCTGGTCAGCGCCGTGGACCTGGTGCGGGGGCTGGGCGTGCTCACCGGCATGGACGTGGTGACCGTGCCCGGCGCCACCGGCTGGTACGACACCGACTACGAGGGCAAGCGTGACGCCGCCTTGGCCGCCTTGGAGGCCGGCGCCGACCTGTTCGTGATCCACGTGGAGGCCAGCGACGAGGCCGGCCACGCCGGCGACGTCGAAGAGAAGGTGCGCAGCCTCGAGAACTGGGACCGGCGCATCCTCACCGACCTGGTGGCGGGGCTGGACGGTCTCGGCCCGTGGCGGCTGCTGCTGCTGCCCGACCATGCCACGCCGCTGGAGCTGCGCACCCACACCGCCGATCCGGTGCCGTTCCTGCTGGCGGATTCGCTCATCGACGGCCCCGGCGGTTCCTACACCGAGGCGGCGACGGCGCACGCCCCGGTGGTGGCCGGTCACAGCCTGATGGGGGAGCTGCTGCGGTCCTGACGCCGGGGGCTGCCGCGACCGCAGGGTTGTGGGCGGTCCGCCGGGCCGTTACGCTGGTCTCCGCCTTCGGCAAGCAGTCGCAGCCCGAAGGTTCGGTGGGCGCCCCAAAATGCTTCGTGGGTGCATCGTGCACGCACAGCGGCAGCCACCGCCAAGGTCGCACAGGGGCTCCCCGTCGCCAGTTTCTGATCTGGGCGTGAAGACAAGCCGGTTATTGAGCCGGTCTGTGGAAGTGAGGTTGAGGTGAGCACCGAGACCGTCGAGGCGCAACGCAGCCTGTTCGAGGCCAAGAGCCGCGCCGAATTGATCGACATTGCCACCGCGATGGGCGGGCAGCCCTCGCAGCGGAGCCGAAAGGCCGAGCTCGTCGACATGATCGTCGAGCTGGCCGGGTTCGGCGCCGACGGGGGCGCGGTCGCCGGCGACGGGGCGGCAGGTACCGAGACGGCCGCCCCGGGAGGCGACGGCGCTGAGGCGTCCGCGCCGGCCGCCGGGGAAGTGGCCGGGACGGCCGCGCCGTCCGACGGTGGCGGGGCCGCGGTCGCCGGGGACGCCACAGGCCCCGGGCCTTCCAACGGGTCCGAGC
>JAPPKQ010000077.1 GCA_028819945.1 bacterium
CGTCCTGGCCGGCCTTGGCGCCGTGGCGGGCACCGCGGTCCTGGCCGCCTGCGGCGAACCCGGCGACGGGCGACCGTCCGCCGACGACGGCAAGATCGAGCTCTGGATGCGCGAGCCGCTCACCCTCGATCCGGCGCTGGCATCCACTCCCAACGAGTTCACCATCCTCAACGCGCTGTTCGAGCCGCTGGTTGCGGTCAGCAGCGAAGGGCTGCCAACGCCGGCGGCGGCCGGGAGCTGGGACGTGAGCAACGCCGGACACACCGTCACGTTCACCATCCGCCCGGAGGCCCGCTGGATGACCGGCGAACCGCTGACCGCGGAAGCCTTCGCCTGGGCCTGGCGCCGGAATCTCGATCCGCAGATCGGCGGCGCGTTCAACTATCTCCTGTTCCCCGTGCGCGGCGCCCGCGACTACGCCTATGGGCTCTACCAGGATCCCGCAGTGGTCGCCGTGGGCGCGCCCGACGACTCGACCCTCAGCGTGGGGCTCGCCGAGCCGTCCCCAGGGTTTCCCGCCCGGGTCGCGGCGCCCATTTTCTATCCGCTGCCCGAAGGCGAAATCCGGTCCTATGGCTCCACGTGGACGCAGCCGCGACGACTGCGGGGCAACGGCCAGTATCAGCTAGTGCAGTGGGATCAGGGCCTCGGCCTCACGCTGTTTCGCAACGAGCACTATTGGGGCGATCCGGGATCCTTCGGCGAAGTGGTGGTGCGGTTTCCGGAGGAAGACGGCTCGCCGTTGCTGGCGTTTCGCGGCGGCGCCGTCGACGTGGCGCCGGTGAGCGGCGCCGCCTATCGCTCCGCGCGTGGCGACGACCAGCTGCGCGATCGCCTGCGTCTCTTCGAGCGCGGCGGCAGCTGGTTCCTCGTCTTCAACACCGCCAAGCCTCCCTGGAATCGGTCGGAGGTTCGCCGGGCGCTTGGCATGGTGCTGAACCGCGAGGAAATGGCGGCGGCCGTCTTCGAGGAGCCCACGCTTCCGGGCTGGACGATCGTGCCGCCGAGCACCCTCCCGCGTGAGATTGCCCAGCCGGGCCCCGACGTAGATGCCGCGCGGGGTCTGCTGTCGCAGGCAGGCTTCCCGGACGGCCGGGGCCTGCCGCCGCTCCGATTCACCTATCACGCCACCGACACCTGGAAGCGCCTGACCGCCTACCTTGCCGCGACGTGGCGCGAGACGCTGGGCGTGGACGTCCAGCCTGACGAGCGGTCGTGGCGAGACTTCCTGTCGTTCACCGACGACCCGGGCGACTTCGACTGCTACCGGGCCGGGTGGACCTCGGAGTTCGCCGATCCGGCGAACTGGTACGACACGCTGTGGCTCTCCGACGCCGACTATCTGGGCGCCCGCTGGCGAAATACGGAGTTCGACCGCCACGTGCAGGAGGCCGGAGCGGCCACGGACTCCGAATCGCGGCGCAACGCCTACCTCGCCGCCGACGCGGTGCTTCAAGCCGAGCAGCCGGCCATTGGCATCGGGCATCACGCCGACGCCTATCTGCTGCACCCCCGCATCACGGGATTCGGCATCGACCCCGTGACGGGCGCCATCGACCTGCGCGCCGTCGTCGCCAGCAACTAAGCCGCAGCCTCCGCTGTAGGGGCGGCCCTCGTGGCTGCCCGCCGGCGACTCCAATCGCGAACGTCCTCCCGAACTGGTGTGCGCTGTTGAAACCGTCCTGAAACAGGGCCTACTACGGACCGGCGCCATCCCGCTCCCGCCGCATCAGCGCCCGAATGGCAATCAACGCCGCCACCGTCGCCGCCATCGCCGCGGGAGCGATCAGCATGGCGCCGCGCAGCGTCCACGCATCGGCCGCGCGCCCGATGCCCAGCGACGCCCCGATGCCGCCCAGCCCCAGAATCGCGATCACCGCCCCCAGCATGGCCCCGGCGTCGGCCGGTCGATGCCGCGCCGCCAAGGCCAGCAGGGAGGGAATCAGCGCCCCACTCGCCACGCCGGCCAGCGCCGCGCCGGCCACCGCCATCCACGCCTCCGGCGCAAGCGCGGCCAGCAGCGCCGCCAACGCCGTCGCGACCGAGGCGCCGATCAGCCACGTCATCAGGTCAAGCCGCCCGCTGAGCCAGGCGCCCAGCAATCGCCCGACGAATCCGCCCACCCAGTACAGCGTCACCAACGACGCCGCCGCGGCGCGATCGAGCACGAAGGCGTACTCGAGAAACGGCGCGAAGAACCCAGCGAGTCCGGTTTCCAGCACCACCACCAGCGCCGACGCCAGGCCGATCAGCAGCAACACCGGCGCCGCGGCCGCCCGAATCACCCCTCGCAGGGAGGTCGGTCGCTCAACGG
>JAPPKQ010000125.1 GCA_028819945.1 bacterium
CCTACGTGGAATTGCGGCTCACCGATATCGAACGCCTGTTCGGCCGCCGCTGATTGGCGCAGAAAATCGCGCTGTCCCGGTGAGCGGCGGCGGCTTAGCCGGAGCTAGCCCGCAGGAACGAAATCCGTGCCTGCCCGTAGGTGCGCCGGTCCTCGACGGCGTAGCCCATGGGCGCCTCGAAATCGTGTTTGCTCCGGGTTTCGACCACGCACACCGCGTGCTCGTCCAACAAACCGGCCGATGCCAGGGATTCCAGCGCCGCCGCCTCCAGACCCTCATCGTAGGGCGGATCGAGAAACGCCAAATCGAAAGGCCCCGAAATATCGGCTCCATTCCTCAGCCGGGCCGCATCCGCCCGCACGATCCGGGCCCGGTCCGCCACTTCGAGATCATCGACATTCGTTTGGATAGCCTCGAGGGACGGCGCGGCGTTGTCGATCAGCACCGCCGACGCGGCCCCGCGCGACAGCGCTTCCAGGCCATAGGCGCCCGACCCGGCGAACAGGTCCAGAACCCGGGCGCCATGGAGGTCGACTCCCATCCCATGAGCGAGGATATTGAACACCGCTTCCCGCGCCCGGTCGGAGGTTGGACGCACCGACCGGCCGGACGGCACCGCGATGCGCCGCCCCCTAAGATTGCCGCCGACGATCCTCATCGCCGATGAAACTCCCCAGCTGTTCGCGAAGCACCTTGGGCCTGACCTCGTCTACGCCCCCCTTGGGCAGCGATCCCAGTTGAAACGGGCCGTAAGCCGTTCGAATCAAACGGTTCACCGGCCATCCCAGGTATTCCATGAGGTTCCGAATTTCCCTGTTCTTGCCTTCACGGAGAGATACGGTCAGCCACGCATTGGCGCCTTGCTGCCGGTCAAGGGACGCATCGACGCCTCGATAGGCGATGCCGTCCACCTCGACGCCCCCGGCGAGACCGGCCAGCCGGGATTCATCGACCCGGCCGTGGACCCGCACCCGATAGCGCCGTACCCATCCCGTCGACGGCAACTCCAGGTGCCGCGCGAGGCCGCCGTCGTTGGTCAGCAGCAACAGGCCCTCCGAATTCAGATCGAGGCGTCCGACCGAAATGACCCGCGGCATATGATCGGGCAGACGCTCGAAGACGGTCGGGCGCCCCTCCGGGTCGTTGTGGGTGGTCAGCACGCCGCCGACCTTGTGATAACGCCACAGGCGGACCGGCGCCCGGCCGCCGACGGTTTCGCCGTCGACGGTGATGAGATTCCCGCCGGTGACGTTGCGGGCCGGTGAGCGCAGCACTTCCCCGTCGACCGCGACCCGGCCCTGACCGATGAGTTTCTCGGCCTCGCGGCGGGAGCAGATGCCGGCGCGGGCCAGCACCTTGGCGATACGCTCTCCGGGATGGGACCCCGGCCGGTCTTCGGCGGCCCTAGCCATGACGGGCGGCATCGACGAAAGCGGCGAAAATCCGGATGTCGGCTGCGTCGACCTCGAATTCCGGGTGCCACTGAACGCCGATGCAGAATTTCTCGCGCGGGGCCTCGATGCCCTCGATCACGCCGTCCTCGGCGGTCGCATTGACCACGGCGTCGCCGGGCAGGTCCTTGACCGCCTGATGGTGGGCTGAGTTGACCGACATGCGGGCCACGCCGACGATCTCCCGCAACTTGGTGCCGTCGACGATTTGGACGTCGTGCCCCGCCTCATGCCGGGGATTGGGCTGCTCGTGCGCCAGCGCCCCCGGGACCGCATCGGGAATATGCTGGATCAGGGTGCCGCCGAGCGCGACAGCCAGCAACTGCTGGCCGCCGCAGATACCGAGGACGGGCATGTCCCGCGCCAGTGCGCCACGGGTGACCGCCAACTCGAAATCCGTACGCCGTTCCTTCAGGATGACCGTATCGTGGCGTTCGGTCTCGCCGTACAGGCCGGGATCCACATCGAAGTGGCCCCCGGTCACCAGCAGCCCGTCGATCCGGCGGAGATAGTCCCCAGCAAGGCCCGGCTCGTTAGGCAGCAGCACGGGCAGGCCGCCCGCCTTCACTACGGCGCCGGCATAATTCTGGCGCAGCGCATACCACGGATATTTGGAGTACGCGCCGGTCTCCTCGGCATCGACGGTGATGCCGATGACCGGCGTTTCCAGGGTCTCGGTCATGGCCGCACTTTAGGCCCGCCGGGAAAGGCGTGCAATCTCGCGGCGGCCGGGCCCCCGGCTTGACGTGGTGCGGACCGGGCGACACTGTCTCGGCATGAGTGAGGACAAACAAGCCGCCGCCGCAGGCCCTCATATGGCGGCGGCCCTCGAAGAGGCGGAAGCCGCACGATCGGCGGGCGA
>JAPPKQ010000235.1:0-2053 GCA_028819945.1 bacterium
CAATTGCGCGCTCACGAGATCGCCGAGTCGACCGACACGGGCGCCCTGGACACCCCGATCATCACCCTCGCCAAGAGCGACGCCGAGGCCAAAGAGGCGCGAGACCGGAACCTCATCGTGGTGACGCTCATCGCTCTGGCCGTGATCGTGGTGCTCCTGGCCGTCTTCTACCGAACCCAGTCCGACGTCCACATCACCATGGCCGGCCTCGGCATGACGATCCTGTGGATGCTCGGCGCGCAGGCCTGGCTGTCGCCGGGCGGCGCCGGCATCGTGGATCCGGACAACATCCTGCTGACGCTGATACCCGTCCTGCTGATCAGCCTGGCGGTGGACTACGCGCTGCAGATCACCGGCCGCTACCGGGAGGCGTTGCGCGACGACGCCGAGCGGGACTCCGACGCCTCGGGCCGGGCCATCGCACGCTCCGTGCGGCTCTGCGGCGTGCCGGTGCTGCTGGCGGCAGGCACGACCGCCGTCAGCCTGCTCGCCAACCTGACCAGCCGGTTCAAGCCCATTGCCGAGTTCGGCATCATCGCCAGCATCGGGGTCGTCTCGGGCTGGATCGTGATGACCAGCTTCGTCCCGGCCGCCCGCCTGACGCTGGACCGGCGGCGCGCCACCAAGGGACGCGAACCGGCGGTCCAGCCGATAGCCGACACGATTCCCGGCGCCTCCGCCGCCCTCCCCCGCATCGCCGCGCTCGTGGTGCGCCGGCCGCTGCCGGTCCTCGCCGCCGCCATCGCCGTCACGGTCCTGGCCGTCGTGGCCGCCACCAACCTCGCCACGACGTTCGCGGTGAAGGATTTCCTGCCGCGGGACTCCGAGGTGGCGGAGAACTTCGACTACCTCGACGAGAACTTCGACGGGAGCGCCACCTTGATGACGGTGCTCATCGAGACCGACCTGAACAGCGCTCGGGCCGTCCGTGATCTCAGCGACATCCACACGGTCCTGGTCGACCCCGACCGGCGCCCCGACGGCATCATCGGGCCTCCCCTGTCCTCGGCCGGGACGCTCCTCGCCGACCGGACCGCCGATCAGGCTGCCGTCGCCGACGCCTTCGCCGAGCTGCGCAGCGACGTGACGGCGCCGGAGGTGGACGTCCGGCGTGCGTGGGAGCTGCTCGAAGGCGTCGACGCCGCCGGCTTCGCCGAGGTCCTCGACTTCCGGGCCGACGGCCCCGACCGCACCATCATCCAGATACCGGTCGCGGTGGAGAGCAACGAGGCGCTTCAGGAGTTAATCGAGGAGATCGAGGCGCTGTGGGCCGGAGGCGCCACCGAGCTCACCGTCACGGGAGGAGACGCGCTCATCGCCCTGATCACCGACGAGTTGGCGGCCAGCCAGGTTTCGAGCGTGAGCCTCGTCGTCGCCGCCGCGCTGGCGATCCTGCTCCTCTACTTCGGCTTCCGCGAGCGCCGCCCGATGCTCGGGCTGATCACGATCCTGCCGATCGTCGTGACCCTGGCCTGGCTGCTCGGCGCCATGTGGCTGTTCGGGATCTCCTACAACATGAGCACCGCCCTCATGGTGGTGCTCACGATCGGGATCGGGGTCGACTACACCATCCATCTCACCCACCGCTTCCTGGAGGAGCACCGGGAATCGCCGCAGGTGGCCGAGGCGCTGCGGCGGGCGATGGTCACCACCGGCGGGGCGCTGTTGGGCAGCGCACTCACGACGGCACTGGGCCTCCTGATGCTGGTCTTCTCCCCGCTGCGGCCGATGCAGGAACTGGGCATCCTCGCGGTGGTCACGATCCTGCTGGGGCTCATCGCCACCTTCACCGTGCTGCCGCCGCTGCTGGTGCTGTGGACGCGCTACCACCGCCGGCGCGGCCACCGAACCCGAACCCCGAACCAGCCGGCGGGCACTACCGCCTAGGGCGGACCTCGTAGCCGGGTTCTTCGGGCTCGTCGACCCGCCCGGCGGGGTGTTCGTGGCAGTTCGTGGGGCTGCGGCGACGTTCACGGCGGCGGACCCCTGTGCGGTCACGGGCCGTCGCTTCGGAGATCGGTGGCGACGGCGCCCCAGCAGGTGGCGGTGTGGT
>JAPPKQ010000235.1:2063-2310 GCA_028819945.1 bacterium
CGTTGTTTTTGGTGGGGCCGTGGGCGAGGGTTTTGTTGGCGGGGGCGGGCGGGTCGGTCTGGCCGTATTGCTTGACTCCCCAGCAGGCGATGGTGGCGTCGGGGCGCAGCCCGCAGGAGTGCCTGCTGGCGCTGGAGATCGCGCTGAACCTGCCGCCGGGGGGGTCGATGAAGCCGCCCGCCGCCCCGCGCCAGTCGCCTCGCCAGCAGTCGACGGTGGCGTCGCTGCGCAGCCCGCAGGAGTACGC
>JAPPKQ010000119.1 GCA_028819945.1 bacterium
GGGTAGGGCCGCCCGTCCGGGGCCGGAGGAGGGGATCCGGGGAACCGCGGGCTCGTCCAAGCGTTAAGCGATCGGGGTGACCGATGCGCATGCGCTCTCTTTCGTTCGGCGTGGTCCTGCTGCTGCTCGCCGCGCTCCACGTCGCGCTGGCCCCGTCCGACCAGGCCGCGGCGCAGGAGGCGGGCGACGACGGCGGCGCGCTCCCCCTGTCCGTCACGCTGACCTCCTCGCGCGCGGTCTGCACGGCCAACACCCTGACCGAGCTGACCTGGACGATCACGGGCGGGGTGCCGCCCTACCGTCTAGGCATCGACGGCGTGGCGGTAGCCCGCACGGCCGCGTCGCACCGGGCCAACTGCGGCCCCCTGGCGACCGACCCGGAGAGCGGGGCTCCGCTCCCGAACCAGACGAAGACCTTCACCGCCACCGTCACCGACGCCCGCGGCGTCAGCGCGACCGGCGCCGTGAGCGCGGAACTGGCGGCGCCGCTGCCGGCGCCGACGGGCGTGACTTCCTCTCCGCTGCGCACGGCGATTGCGCTCCGCTGGGACCGCGTTCCGGGCACTGGCCCCACGCCCACGCCGGCGTCCGAGTGCCCCTGCCCGCTGTACCTCGTGCGCTGGCGCCCCATCGGCACGGAGACGTGGACAACGATCGTCCATGTCGATCACTACTCGAACCTGCGGGGCGCTGGCTTCTACCGCGACGAATTCCTTGAGGGCACGACGTATGAGTTTGTGGTGGCGGCGCTGCGCGGAGCGATCGAGCAGGAGACGCCGGCGGCGCTTGCCTGGAGCGCGCCCGTCACGGCGACGACCCTGGCCCCGCCGACCGGTGTGCGGGCGACCGCCACGCACGACACGATCACCGTGACGTGGGATCCGCAGCCCGCGGCGGGAGGGTACGTGGTGTCTATATGGGGGCCGGACGGTTCCACATTCCAAGAGTTCACACCCGACGGCAATACGCCGCACCAGGTCGTCTTCCACGACCTGCCGCCCGGGACGGAGTACCGGGCGGAGGTGATGGTCCCCGCGGCGATGCAAAGCCCGCGCACCGAGATCACGGTAAGGACGGCCGCGGCCCCGCCAGGCTGGGTGCCGCTGCCACGCGGGCCGCAGAACCTGCGTACGAGTGCCACGCACAACAGCGTGACGGTGGCCTGGGACGCTCCCCACACCGGTGCCAACGACCAATACAGTGTATTCCTTTTCCACACCGGCGCGGACCGGGAACCCACGGCCACCGATCGGCGGGAGCACAAGCTCCTCTCCGGGGCAGGCGTCACGCAGCACACCTTCAGGGGCTTGGCGCCGGCCACGACCTATCGGGTCGCGGTGAGGCACCCCGACATCGTCTCTGGCAGAGTCGAGGTCGCCGTTACAACGCTGGCGGCGCCGGCGGCGGGGGCGAGCACGAGACCGGTGGAGACCGAGTGCTTCGAGATCACCCCAGGCTGGCCGATCTGCCTCACGCCCGCCGCCACGCCCGCCTGACCTACCCCCCGCCCCGCCCCTCCGAGAACCGGCTCGGCTCGACCGCCGCCAGCGACGCGCGGAAGGCCGCGAGCCGCTCCTCGTACGAGGCGCCGACGGCCTCGCGCCAGACCGGTTGGCCGACGATGCGGTCGCGCAACTCCTCGAAGGCGGGGCGCCACTCCCAGTCGCGGTCGATGGGGCCGGAGAGGGCGAGGATCGCCGCGCCGTCGGCGCCGGCGGGCGTGAAGCGGGCGAAGAAGGTGTGCCGCCGGAAGACGCCGGCCCGCATCAGGATCACGAGCGGGGCGTCCGGCGCGTCGCCCCCGTCGGCGGCGGCGCGCAGGCGGAAGTTGAAGATCGAGAGTTGCCCGGCGCGGCGGCCGGTGCGCAGCGCGCCCACCGCGGCCAGGCCGTCGGCGAGCGCGAGCAACTCCGCGGCCTGATCGCGCGTGCAATTCGCCTGCTCCCAGGTGAGACCGGACGGGGCGTCGGACACGGCCTCGATGGTAGGGCGTCGCGCCGCGTCCGGCAGATCGGCCCGCCTCCCGGCGCAAGATCGCCCTACCACGATCGCCCTACGCAGCCGCTTGACCGCCTCGGAACACCCGTTCTATCGTATTTTCGTTCCGAACGCGTGTTCGACGCCAGATATGGGGGTTGCGATGGACTTGAGCACAGTGCTTGTGGTTTGCAGCGGGACGGTGGTGGTGGGGATCCTGGCGCTGCAGGCCCGTTGGGGCACGCTGACGGGACGGACTTCCACGGGGGACCCCACCTCGCCCGTAGTGACCCGCCCGGATTTGCGGGCCCCAACCCC
>JAPPKQ010000067.1 GCA_028819945.1 bacterium
GTAGACGACCTGGGCCATGACCCTGGCGAAGTTGATGGAGTTCACCGCCGCCAGCCGGTGCCGGCCGCGGAACGACTCGTCGGCGAACATGGCCTTCACGAGGTCCTGGCAGTCGTCGAAGCTGCCGTCGACGGCGATGTTGTGCACGTTCGGCGACGCCACCGTGGTCATCTGGCGGCGCTGCACCTCGGTCACCCGGCCGGCCGGGTGCAGCACGAAAATGTCGAGGGAGTCCCGGTCGCGGCACGCCTCGATGGCCGCCGAGCCCGTGTCGCCCGAGGTGGCCCCCACGATCGTGACCCGCTCGCCGCGCCGGGCCAGCTCGTGGTCGAACAGCCTGCCCACCAACTGCAGGGCGATGTCCTTGAACGCCAGCGTGGGCCCGTGGAACAGCTCCATGAGCCAGAGGCCCGCGTCCTCGTCGAGGGGGACGAGGGGCGCCACGTCGGGATGGTCGAACGTGGCGTACGCCTCGGCGGTGAGCTGCTCGAACGCCTCCCTTTCGATCTCGTCCTCCACGAACGGCCACATGACCTCGACGGCGGTGTGGGCATAGTCGGATGGTTCGTCGGCGGTAGGTCCGGGCGGGGACGCCGGTGACGCTCCGGCGGCCTCCGAAAATGGCACGCCTGCGCTAGCCACCGGCATCGCCACCCTCGGTTGGCCGTCACCATCAGCCGGGGTTCCAATGGCCGTCGGCGTATGGTCCGGCGAAGTCGATCCGGTGCCGGCGTCCCGCACCCCCGCCACTCCGGCATTCCGGCGCAGAGCCTGCCCCGGGCTCGATCCGGGGCCGCAATCCAAGGTGCTGCTATGAGGCGAGGCCAGGGCGGGCCAAGTCTCCGGCACGTAGAGGCCGCCGTCGGTGGCGAGGCCTGCCAGGAGGACGTCGCTGAAGGCCAGTTCTGCGGCCTGGCCTCGGCTGGAGACGTAGTGCAGGGTCATTCGTCGGCGATGACCCGCAGCACGCTGCCCACCTGCCGGACCGCTTCGAGGTGGCGCAGGTCGTCGAGCGTCGCCCGCATGTCGCTCTCGCAGGCCACATGGGTGATGAAGATGATGCGGGCCTGAGCGCCGAGGCCCTCCTGGGTCATGGAGCGGATCGACACGCCGTGACGGCCGAACACGCCCGCCACCGCGGCCAGCACGCCCGGGCGGTCGATCACCTCCAGCGCCAGGTAGTAGGCGGTGCGGAGCTCGTCGATGGGGTGGATGCGGGTCGGTGCCGTGGGGGGTGGTCCCCCCGCGGTGCCGGCGCGCAGGTTCACCGCCGCGTCGATGAGGTCGCCGAGTACGGCCGACGCCGTGGGACGGCCACCCGCTCCCCGCCCGTAGAGCATCAGCTCACCGGCGGCGTCGCCCTCCACGAACACGGCGTTGAAGCTGTCGCGGACCGCCGCCAGCGGATGGTCCTCGGGAACCATTGCCGGATGCACCCGCACGGCGACCGCGCCGTCGTCGATGCGCTCGGCGATTGCGAGGAGCTTGATGACGTGGCCCAGGCGGCCGGCGAAGGCGATGTCGTTGAGACTGAGGGTGGAGATTCCCTCGCAGTGCACGTCGGCCGCCGTCACCTCGGCGCCGAAGGCGATCGCGGCCATGATGGCGGCCTTGGCGGCGGCGTCGTGGCCCTCCACGTCGGCGCGGGGGTCGGCCTCGGCGTAGCCCAGAGCCTGTGCCTCGGCGAGAGCGTCGTGGTAGCTGGACCCGCCGGTGGTCATGCGGCTGAGGATGTAGTTGGTGGTGCCGTTGACGATGCCCATGATGCGCCGCACCGACTCGCCGGCCAGCGACTCCCGCAGCGCCCGCACCAGCGGGATGGCCCCGCCCACCGCCGCCTCGAACAGCAGGTCCACGCCGGCGGCGCGGGCCGCGGCGAACAGTTCGGCGCCGCAGGCAGCGACGACCTCCTTGTTGGCGGTGATCACCGGCTTGCCAGCCGCCAGGGCCGCCAGCAGCAGCTCCCGGGCGGGACTCAGGCCGCCGATGAGCTCCACCACCACGTCAACCTCGGGATGCGCCACCACGGCGGCGGCGTCGCCGGTGAGCAGCCCGGCGGGCACGCCGGGCCGGGGCCGCTCCGGCGAGCGCACCGCCACGGCGACGGGCACCAGGTCCACCCCGCAGCGCGCCGCTATGTCAGCGCGTCGTTCCGCCAGCAGCCCAACCAGCGCGGCGCCGACCGTGCCGCCGCCCAGGATGCCCACCCCGACCCGCCGCGGCGCGGCCGCCGCACCGGAGGCGTCACCGGAGCGCGCGCGCTCGCCGCCGTCGAGGGCGCGAGGTTCAGCG
>JAPPKQ010000207.1 GCA_028819945.1 bacterium
CGGGAACGGGCAGCCGGGGCTCCTCCAGCGCCACCCACACCATGCCGAACTGCTCACAGGCGCGGTAGGAGCGAATCGAGACGTCCGCGGGCACCGTGTGGGTGGCTCGCAGCGACGGTATGTCGACGCATCGGCCGTCGGGCCCGTAGGTCCAGCCCCGGTGGGGGCACACAATGCATCCGTCACGCACGGCCCCGAGCGACAGCCGGGACCCGCGGTGCAGGCACAGGTCCTCCAGGGCGTGGACGCCGCCGGGCGAGCGGAAGACCACCACCTGCTCGTCGAGGATGGTGACGGCCGCGGGGTCCGACTCGATCTCGCCCGAGGGGGCGACCGGGTACCAGTAGGGGCGCAGCGGCGCCAGGTCGACCTCAGACATCGGCGACCCCCGCGTCCGCCAGCAGCCGGCGGTAGGTGAGGGCTACCTGGTCCGGCCCCCGCAGGTGCAGCTCCTCGGTGAGGTTGATCGGCAGCATCTCCGGTCGCTGGCTCTCGACGATCTGCCGGTCCTGCTCGAGCAGTTGGCGGGAGAAGTCGATGTAGGGCTCGATCGGATCGGCGAGGTGGTGGTCGCGCGACTCGATCATCCAGATCCTGCACTGGCGGGCCCGTGTCGGCGAGGCGGTGACGAACTGCACGGAGTGGCCGGCATCCGAGGTGAGGACCCGGTGCCGGGTGAAGGGTATGTGGTGCATGGTCCGGCTGTGGATCGTCCGGCCACCGGTGGCGAAGGGCGATTCCAGCGACTCGCGGCTGTAGGCGTACTCGAATCCGTAGCTGGTCACGTCGATGTCGATGGCCGGGCACTCGGCGTCGTCCCGGTCGCCGAGGGTGCCGGGATGCACCCAGGCGAAGTGGGTGACGTCCAGACCGTTCTCGGTGAACCGGCCCGCGCTGGCGTTCCAGCTGGACCTCACCGAGATGTAGGTCCGGTAGCTGCCGTCGGTGTACTCCGGGAAGGGCGCGATGTCGGCGACCGGATCCTCCAGTGCTACCCACACCAGGCCGTAGCGGTCCTCGGCGCGGTAGGCGTCGACGTGGACCCGGCCCTGTGAACGGAACAGCACCAGGTCCTCCTCGAGGAGGGTCACCCCAACGGGCTCGCTCCCTACGGCCGCGCTGTCCGCGACGGGATGCCAGTAGCGGCGAAGCGGTGCCAGCTGCGTCCGGGCTCCCGCCTCCGCTCCTGGGGCCGCGGTCATGAGGCGGCCTTTCCGACGGCGGGGATCACCGCGGTGCCGACGAGCTCGAGGTGACGGTCGGCGACCTCGGGGGGGAGCTCGTGCAGGCCTGACACCAGTTGGACATGGTCGAGGCCCAGGTCCGCCAGGGCCTGGAAGCGGTCGACGGCGTGCGCGGGTCCTCCCGCGATTGCGAACCAGTGCACGAACTCGGAAGGCACGACGTCGGTGACGTCGATGGCGAGGTCCGGCGTATGCCCGATGACCCGGTCCACCGCTTCGGCGGTCTTCTCCAGCACGGGCGGGATCGATCGGGGGCTGCGCTGGCCTCGCATGGCCGAGAAGCGGGCGAAGATCGCCGTGATGTGACGGGCGCCCGCCACGGCCGTCTCGACGTCGTCGGCCAGCACGCAGGGCGTGTAGGCGCCGTACTCGACGCTGTCGGGGTCGCGTCCGGCTCTCCCCACAGAGTCGCGGGCTCGGCGCAGCCAGTCGCCGACCACGGCGGGATCGGCGCCGACGGCGAGGGTGATCCGGTCGGCGTGGCGACCGGCCAGGTCGCACATCCGGGGGCCACTCACCGCCACGTCGAGGGGCACCGGCGGCAGGTCGAGGTTCTGTGACCATCGAAGGCCGCCGCGCAGGAAACGGCGCAGTTCGGAGAGGTACGTATCGAATTCCGCCATCGACTGGGGCTGGAGGCCCAGCGAGAACACGCCGGCGTCGCCGCGGCCGATCCCACAGAACGCCCGGCCGCCGGACTCGAACTGCAAGGTGTTGTGGCCCGACGCGGTGACCGCGGGATGCCGGAGGGGCGCGACCGTGACCCCGCCTCCGATCTCGATGTGTTCGGTGAGTTCGACGGCCAGCATCATCTGGCTGAAGTGCTCGGTGGCGCCGGCGGGGTGGTCGGTGACAGCGAGGCTGTCGAAGCCGAGTTGCTCCAGCATCGGCGCGACGCGCCGCACTTGGCCCGGCACCGGGACGAAACCGAAACCGAACCGCACCGGGCCGGCTCAGGCAGCAGTCGATATCGACTGCCGCCCGTAGAGGATGCGCAGGACGAGTCGCTCTATCGCGCTGACAACCCAGAACAGCGCGATGGACA
>JAPPKQ010000450.1 GCA_028819945.1 bacterium
ACGGTACGCCGCGACTTCACACCCGACGCCGACGGCACGGTCGTCGCGCGGCTGCGGGCCGCGGGCGCGGTCATCCTGGGCAAGCTCACGCTCACCGAGGGCGCGATGGGCGGCTACCACCCCGACCTGCCAATCCCCATCAACCCCTGGCAAGCCGACCTCTGGACCGGCGTGTCGTCGAGCGGGTCCGGGGTCGCGACGGCGTCCGGGCAGTGCTACGCCTCGCTGGGCAGCGACACCGGGGGCTCGATTCGCTTCCCCTCCGCGGCGTGCGGCATCGTGGGGCTCAAGCCGACCTACGGGCGCGTCAGCCGCGCGGGCGTCCTGGCCCTGGCGGAATCGCTCGACCACGTGGGGCCCATGACCCGCTCCAGTTGGGACGCGGCCGTCGTGCTGGCCGCCATCGCCGGGTCCGACCCCGACGATCCCACCACGCTGCCCGATCCCGTGCCCGACTACACCGCCTCCATCGACGACGGCGTGGCCGGGCTGCGCATCGGTCTGGATCCGGTCTGGGCGCTGGACCGCATCGACGCGGGCATCACCGCCGCCGTCGAGGCGGCGGCCGACGTGATGCGCGACCGCGGCGCCGAGATCGTGCCGCTCACGCTGCCGGACATGGCGACCGCGGTGGAAGGGTGGCCGGTCCTCTGCGGCGTCGAGGCGGCGGCGGCGCACGCCGAGACCTACCCCAGCCGCGCCGGCGAGTACGGCCCCTACTTCGGGTACTTCCTGCGCATGGGCGCCGCCGCCTCGGGCGTCGACTACGCCCACGCCAATCAGCGGCGGCTGGAGTTGGTCGAGCAGATGCGCCAGGCCACGGCCGGCGTCGACGTGCTGATCAGCCCGGCCATGGCCACGCCGCCCTTCCCCGTCACGCGCGAGTTCTTCATGACGCCGCCCCGCGACTTCCCTCAGTGGCGCATGCGCTTCACGGTGCCCTTCGATTTCAACGGCTGGCCCACGATCACGCTGCCGGCCGGCCGCAACGACGAGGGCGTCCCGCTGGCGGTGCAGTTCGCCGGTAAGCCGCTGAGCGAGCCCACACTGTTCCGCATCGGCCGGGCCTACGAGCGCGCCACGGGCTACCGGCCGGGCCGGCCGCCCGTCGACTGAGGGGGTTCGTCGCCTCGGCCGGCCCCGATCCGCCACAACTCACGGCGGGCCAGCAGCAGCGCCGCCACGCTGCCCAGGCAGACGTAGGAGAGGATGGGAAACAGCGTCTCCAGGCTCACGAGTTGCCCCGCCGCGGCGACGGGCAGGGCCAGCGACTGCGCCGCGAAGATGCCGATCATCAGCAGGCTCATCACCCGCCCGCGCACTTCGTTGGGGGTGTGGTGGGCGATCAGGGACGTCGCCGCGATCTGCATGATCGCGAAGCCCGCGCCCAGGCCGAAGTTTCCCGCCACCGCGAAGGGCCACGACTGCCCGCCCACGAAGAGCACGAACGACCCCGCGAAGGTCAGCGCGCCCAGCGACAACATCGGCCCCTGGAGCCGCACCGCCACGACGCGCGTCATCGCCAGCGACGCCAGCAGCGCGCCCACCCCCCAGGTGAGCGCGATGAAGCCGAACTCCGCGTACGTCGCCCCCACCACCGTCGTGATCCAGGTCGGGCCCAGGCTCGCCACGGGCGGGAAGCCGATCGCCAGCAGCACCACCACCAACACGATGACCGACAGCACGATCGCGTGACCGCGCGCGAAGCGGAAGCCGGCCGCGATGTCGGCCGCGGTCCGGCGCAGCGCCGCACCGGTCGGCCGGCCCCGCGCCGCCGTGCGATACGACATCGGCAGCAGCAGCAAGAGCGCCGCCGCGTGGCCCGCCGAACTCAGCGCATAGGCGGCGCCGGTACCCACCGCCTCGATCACCAGCCCCACGCCGAAGATCGCCAGCGGCATGGCCAGCTGCATCCCGGCCGAGTTGAGCGCGATCCCCCGCGAGGTCAGGCGCGGACCCACGATCTCCGGCACCATCGCCTGCCGCGTGGGCATGTCGATCGCGATCGGCGCCGCACTCAGGAAGGCCAGCAGGAAGATCAGCGCGAAGCCCAGCGCGTCGCCGGAGCCGACGCTCATCAGCAGCGCGACGGTCAGCGCGATCAGGAATCCCAACCCCTGCGCCGCCAGCAGCAGCCGCCGCCGGTCGAAGCGGTCGGCCAGCGCCCCGGCCAGCAGACTGAAGACCAGCGCCCCTATCCCGCGCAGGCTGCCCAGGACGCCGATCAGGATGATCCGCTAATCGTCGTCGGCATTGTCCTGCACCCAGAAGATCAG
>JAPPKQ010000255.1 GCA_028819945.1 bacterium
ATGACGCGCCGACCCCAAGCGTCAGGTCCCGCGTCGGCGATGCAGCCGGCGATCTCGCCGTTCGCGGGCATGATCGCCCCGGCGCGCAGCGGCAACTCCGGCGCATACAGTGCGACACGATCGGGCCGGGCCAGGTAGCTGCGCCCGTAAGCGAAGGCGACGATGCTGTCGTGGTCCACCAGGCGGCCGGCCGGCACCGGGTGCGCAGCATCGGGGAGCCACACCCACACGAACGCCTCGGCCGGGCGGCGCTCCCAGTCAGAAGTCATCGTCGATCGTGAGCGGGCGCACCACGGCGGGCAGCAGAGCGAGGCGTGCCGCCAGGGCATCGCCTTCCAAGGCGCGCCGCGCCGCATCATCGTGGAACAGCGCCACCCCCACAAGCACCGCCGCCTCGAAAGCAGTCCCGATTGCGACCGTCGCGTCGCCGTGTTCGACTTTGCGGATCGTCGTCGGCGACACACCGACGCGCTCCGCTAGTCCCTCGACGGTCCAGCGGCGCTGCCGACGCGCGAGGCGGACGCGGTCCCCCAGCAACCCCAGCGCCTCGCTGGCCACCGGCGACAACACTCTCGTTCCTGCCATATCACCAGTATATTAGCGTATTTATCATGATCACAACAGAATACTAGCGAATCGTGCTGCGAAATGTGCGCCTGTGGAGGCTGCAACGCCCACTCCAGTCAACAAGTCAGCCACGCGGCTGGCCACAGTTGATGGTCGTCTTGCCGGGCAAACAGATCCGGCAGCATGACCGTGCTTGAACGGTCAGCGGGCGGCCAGCAGGAACTTGCGGATTTTGCCGACTGAGGTGCGGGGCAGCTCGTCCAGCAACGTCAGGTCGCGGGGCACGGCGGCCTTGCCGAGCCGCTCACCGCACCAGGCCAGCAATTCGGCGGAACTCGGCGGCCGGGCTGGGTCTCGGGCCACCACGAAGCCCACCGGCACCTCGTCTCGGATCGGATCGGGGCGGCCCACCACGGCGGCCTCCAGCACGGCCGGATGCGCCGCCAGCACCGCCTCCACGGCCACCACCGACACGTTCTCGCCGGCGACCTTCAGCACTTCGCTGTGGCGGCCGTCGAAGTAGTAGTGACCAGCAGCGTCGCGGCGGGCGCGGTCGCCGGTCAGCAGCCAGCCGTCGCGGAACGAGGATTCGGTGGTCTCGGGGTCGTCCAGGTACCCCGAGAACAGGGTGACGCCGCGCTCGCCGCCCACCACGAGCTCACCCACCTCGCCGTCGGGGACCGGCCCGCCGGCAGCGTCCTGGACGTCGACCAGGCAGCCCGGCGTCTGCTGGCCCATCGAGGAGGGCACGGGATCGCCACGGGGGTTGGTCAGCGGGGCCGGCAGGGTCTCGGTCATGCCCCAGAGCTGGCGAGGCTGGCACCCGAACAGCTCGGCGAGCTGCGCGTACTGCGCGTCGTTCACGTTCTGGGCGTACCAGCAGTGGTCCAGGCCGAGCTTCGGGCCGTCGGCGCCGCGGGCGAGGATCATGCGCATCGGCGCGGCGAAGAGGCTGGCCGCCGTGGCCTCCCCGGCGGCGGCTCCGGCGCAGAACCGGCCGGCCGAGAAGGCCGGCTGCAGCACGACGGCGGCCCCCGACCAGACGGCCGCGGCGAAGGAGTAGTACTGGGCGTTGCCGTGGAACAGCGGCAGCACCACCAAGAGGCGGTGCCCGGGTCCGAACCCCGCCCGCTCGGCCATGATCTTGCCGCAGAAGGCGTAGTTGGCCTGGGTGACCTCCACACCCTTCGGCCGGCCGGTGGTGCCGGAGGTGAACATGACCGCGGCAGTGTCGCGGAAGCCGATCTTGGGAGGCGCGGGCGCTGCGGCGCACTGACCGGCGTCGACGATCACATCGTCGAGGTCCGGGGCGTGCTCGTCGACCGCCGTGACATCCATGCCGAGCGCGGGTTCGGTTGCCGTGGCCTCAGCGACAGCTCGGCGGTACTCCCCCGCCCGGTCAGCGGCGCAGAACCCCACCGCCGGCATCGTGCGGGAGATGTGCCCTGCCAACTCCGGTGCCCGGCCGAACGGATCCGAGGGCACCATGACGGCGCCCAGCCGCACCGATGCCAGCCAGACGGCGACGAACGCCGGCCCGTTGGCCAACGCCATGTGCACGGCCCTTCCGGGCCGCACTCCGGAGGCAGCCAGGCGCGACGCCACGGCGTCGAGAGCGCGGTCGAAGGCCCCGTAGCTCCACTCCGCAACGGTCCCGTCAGGCGCCGCATACCGCAGGAACAGCGCGCCCGGATCC
>JAPPKQ010000372.1 GCA_028819945.1 bacterium
GCCGAGCACGACCGTGACGTCGACGATATTTGGCCGCCGGGGTGACGCCGGAACGATGGCCGTAGCCTGCGCTGTCGCTCGGTCCGGCGAGAACGAGCGGGTGCGGGCGTATCCGGGCGGCTCGGCGTAACTGCCGGCGGAGGAGGATCGACGGCGTGGCAACGAACGACCCAGAGCAGGTCAGCTACCCCGAGGAGCTCGACGGTCTGCGCTTCGAGCGCGACCCCGAGCGGGGCACAGCCACCGTCACCCTGGACGTGCCGGGCAAGCTGAACCGCGTCTCGATGCTGGCCCGCGAGCACCTCTCAGCACTGTTCGAGGCCTGCGGTCGCGACCCGGAAGTGCGGGTGGTCGTGCTGGCCGGGGCGGGGGAGCGGGCCTTCACCGCTGGCGGCGACATCGCCGGCTTCCTGGAGGCCTCCCCGGAGGTGCTGACCCGCCTGCACCACAACGTGGCCGCCCCCGAGCGCTGCCCGAAGCCGGTGATCGCCAAGCTGCACGGCTTCACGTTCGGTGTCGGCCTCGAGCTGGCCTTGGCGTGTGACTTCCGTGTGGCGGCCGACGACCTGCAACTCGGCCAGCCCGAGGTGTCCATCGGCATGATCCCCGGCAGCGGTGGCTCGCAGCGGCTGGCCCGCATGGTCGGACTGGGCCGCGCCAAGGACCTGGTGATGCGGGGCCGGCGCATGGGCGCCACCGAGGCGCTGGCCGTCGGCCTGGTGTCCGAGGTTGTGCCCCGATCTGAGCTCGACGCGGCCACTGACCGTCTCGTGGCCGAACTCACCGCCCTGCCCGGCCTGGCCCTGCGTATGGCCAAGCGAGTCCTGAACCAGGCCTACGACGGCCCGCTGCCGGTGGGTCTCGAACTCGAAGGCCTCGCCTACGGCTTCCTCCGGACCACAGCCGACTTCCGCGAGGGAGTCGAGGCCTTCGTCGAAAAGCGAAAGCCCAACTACACCGGCGAGTAGTCCCGCGTGCCGGGTCGATCAGGGGCCTAGCGCGAAGAGGGGGACTACCGACACGCCGTCGGCTCGTTCGTAGGCGTACCCGTCGGCGGCGGTGAGTACCACGAGCTTGGCCGCCCGGCCCATCCTCGACTCATCGATCTTGGCGCGTACAGCTAGTAGCGAGCGTGCCGCCTTCTCAATGTGCTCGTGGCCGCCGAGCTTGACCTCGACTGCGATCCAGCGGCCGTCTCCCGTATCGACGATGGCATCGGCCTCAGCTCCCCCTGCGTCGGCGAACGCGTGCACGTCGGCGTCGGCTGCCTGCGCGTAGATCCGCAGGTCTCTGATGGCAAGGGACTCGAGCAGCAGCCCGAGCGCCTCGGGGTCTGCGAGAAGACGCTCAGGGCCGGCTCGCAGGGCTGCGACGGCTAGCGACGGGTCGGTGAAGTGGTGCTTGGGACTTCTGAGCAATGGCGACCGTGAACGCAGGTGGGTCGGCCATGCCGTGAGCGGCTCGATCACGTGGAGACGCTCGAGGGCGTCAAGGTAGGCGCGGACTGAGTGGCGACTGAGTGGGGTAGCCGCGTTCGATTCGGCGGCGAGCTTGTTGAGGCTCGCCGCGGTGCCGACGTTGCGGGCCAGCGACCGCAGCAGGGCGCGCACTCGCACCGGATCGCGGGCCACGCCGTCGACTTGGCGAATGTCGGTGCGGGCAATGTCGTCGAGATAGCTCCGAAGGGCTCGGGTCGTGTCTCGCACGGACAAGCTGTCGTCCAGACCGGGCCAGCCGCCGCGGCACAGAGCATCAACGGCCTCCGGCACGCCTCGCCCGGTTGGGTCCGCGGCGCATGGCTCGCCGCACAGAAGTCCCGCCAGTGACACGGACGCGGTGGACAGGCCCCGCTCATGGAGCGACATAGGGCGTAGCGCGAGGCGTTGGATGCGCAGCGCGCCCGAGTGCCTCGTGAGATGGTCGGACGGAGTGGCCGATCCGGTGAGGATGAACTGCCCGGCTTCAGCCCGGGCGTCGCATGCGCCCCGAACCGCTCCCCACAACCGGGGCACGCGCTGCCACTCGGCGATGAGCCTCGGTGTTGCGCCGTCGAGCACTCTGTTCGGCTCCGCCTGGGCGTGGGCTAACGCGGCGGGGTCCTGCTCGAGCAACACCTCGCTTCGGGCGAATCGCTTGGCGAGCCATGTCTTGCCGCAGCCCTTCGGCCCTTCGAGCAGCAGCGCACGCGCCGTCTGTAGCACCCGAGCAGCGTTCGCCTCGGCAATTCGCCAGCAGTAGCCCGATGGCGTGAGCGTAGGCG
>JAPPKQ010000384.1:0-1259 GCA_028819945.1 bacterium
GGGTGGCACCGCTGCTCGACGCGTTCCACGCCGAGAACCCCGGCATCACCGTGGAGTACCAGTCGGTGCCGTTCGGGGAGTTGAACCAGGTCATCCAGAGCCGCCTGTCGGGCGGCGGTGAGAGCCCGGACGTCTACATCGCCGACCAGCCACGGGTGGCGGCGCTGGACAACCAGGGATTCCTGCACGACGTCACGGACGCCGTCGGCGACGCCGCCAATGACTGGGTGGACACGGCGCTGACGGCCTCCACCGTGGACGGCAGGCTGATGGCGCTGCCGCTGAACACCTCGACGCAGATCCTCTACTACAACAAGACGCTGCTGGACCAGGCGGGGATTCCCTACCCGTCCACGTCGCCCGACGACCGCATGACCTGGGACGAGCTCATCGACCTGGCGCGCCAGGCCCAGGAGGGCGGCGCAACCTACGGCTTCCAGTTCGACCAGGTGAGCCGCTACTACCAGCTGCAGCCGCTTATGGAGTCGCTCGGCGGAGGCCCCGGACTGACCGGTCCGGGCAACCTGCAGCCCGACCTCGTGAACGACGGCTGGATCGCGGCGATGGAGTTCTACGCAAGCCTGTTCGCCGACGACGGCGTGGCGCCACGCGGCATGCCGCCGGAGGAGACCCCCAACGCCTTCGCGGCGGGCGAGGTCGCCTTCTACCTCGGCGGAACCCACTGGGGCGGCATCTATGAGCTCTTCTGGCCACTCGATTTCGACCTGGGCTTCGCGCCGCACCCGTACTTCGAGGGTTACGATCCGGTCACGCCGACGGGCGCCCTGTCGCTCGGCGTGAACCCCAACAGCCCGAACATCGAGGCGGCCACCACCTTCGCCAAGTGGGTCACCACCTCGCCGGTGGGCACGAACGTGTTCCTGACCGTCGACGTCGCCCCGCCGGCGCTGACCGGCGCTCTGCCGGCCTTCATCGTCTCCCCGCCGTGGGACCGCGGCGAGGGCGGCACCACGGCCGGCGAGCTGGTCGAGTACGAGCTGGACAACACCTCCGTGGTGCGGCCGCGCAGCATCGGCTACATCCAGTTCGAGGAGATCCTGGGCCGGGCCTTCGAGGACATCCGCAACGGTCTCGACGTGCGTGAGACCCTCGAGCGCGCCCAGTCCGACCTGGAGGCCCAACTCCCGAGCGGCTGATGGTCCAACCTCGGTCGCGGGCGGTGTCGCTGCCGAAGCGGCGCCGCCCGCGCTCGGGCGGCGCGGGGGCCCAGGGGATTGGGCGGATGGTGTTTGTTTGCA
>JAPPKQ010000384.1:1269-2258 GCA_028819945.1 bacterium
TTGGTCCAACCTCGGTCGGGGGGGGTGGGGCTGCCTATGCGGGGCCGCCCGCGCTCGGGCGGTGCGGTCGCCATGGTCTTCCTGGCGCCCGCGCTGCTGACGCTGGTGCTGACGCGCCTGGCCCCGGCGGTCGACACTCTCATCGCCGGCCTGCGCGACGGCGGGGCCTGGACCCTCGCCAACTACGCGGCGCTCGGGGCGGACACGTTCCGGGAGGCCGTCGTGACGACGGTCGTCTTCAACGCCATCATCAACCCGGCACAGGTGGTGGTCTCCTATGCCCTGGCGGTGGTGCTCTCCCAGCGGCTGCCCGCCGTGGGGTTGTGGCGCACGCTGATCTTCCTGCCGATGGCGGTGCCGCCGGCGGTGTCGACGGTCGTCTGGGGCATCTGGTTCCGCCCCGGCGACGGGATCGTGAACAGCCTGCTGGGAGTCGTGGGCGTGCCCGACCAGCCCTTCCTCACGTCGCCCACCCAGGCCCTGTACGTGATCATGGTCATCGCCAGTTGGATCGGGGTCGGCTACTGGATGATGTTCCTCATCGCCGGCATCAAGAACGTGCCCGCCGAGATGACCGAGGCCGCCGCCATCGACGGCGCCGGCTGGTGGCGGCGGCTCGTCACGATCGTCACGCCGATGGTCCGCCGGCAGTTGAGCTTCGTCCTCGTCGCCGCCACCGTGGCCAACTTCCTGCTGTTCGTGCCCGTGCAGGTGCTCACCCGCGGCGGCCCCGCCGGCAGCACCAACCTCGTGATGTACGAGGCGTACACGCAGGCCTTCGTCTTCGGTGACCCCGGTCCGGCGTTCGCCCAGATCACCGTTCTCGTGGCGCTGGTGGCCGTCATCGTGGCCGTGCAGTTCCGCCTGATGCGCGGTCCCACCGAGCCCCTACGCCATGCGTCTTGACATGCCGCGCTGGGGCCGGATCCCCCTCGTGGTGCTCGTGCCCGTCTTCGCGATCCTGTGGCTGGCGCCGCTGGCCTGGACCG
>JAPPKQ010000060.1 GCA_028819945.1 bacterium
CCACGATGACCGGATGCAGGCCGGCGGCGCTGGTGGCGACGAAGACGAGGATCAAGGCGGCGATCCTGAGATCGGGAAAGGGGATGGCCGAGGCGACGAATTCGGCGGTCGCGGCGGCCGGAATCAGCGCGCCGACGCCGATCCCGAAAATGTTGGCGGCGACGAAAAGGAGGGTTTCGTTCCGCAAGCCGGGCAGCGCCGTCGTCGCCCTCAACGCGAGTTCCCTGAACGGGTGAATGGCGGATTTATGGGAGGCGTACCAAATCAGCGCGAAGGGCGGCGCGACGATGCCGAGGATCACCGGTATGGGGACGTCGAGAACCTCCACGAGAACCATCACCATTCCAATCAGTGACGCCAGCAGGGCGATGGTGCGCAAGCCCTGACCCGCCTCGAGTGGAACGGCGCCGGGTGTCTCGGCCCGCGTGGCGGAACGGTTCGCCGAAAATCGCGCCAGACCCCACGAACCGATCATCAGCACGACGGCCATTCCGGCGCCCCAGGGCGCGAGGTCTCCCCAGGTCAGCGCGGGGAGGGCGACGAGGACCACAATGGTTCCGATGTAGAACGGCGACCAGCACGACGCGCTGGTGAATCCCTGCATGAGGGCCAGGGACAGCCGCTTGCGGAGGGCCGGATCGGTGCCGGGCTTTTCGACGATGGTGGTGAGCAATCCGAGGCCGGCCAGATTCAGGACCGACCCCAGCAGGTGAACGCCGCCGGTCAAAAAGGCGAAGCGGCGTCCGGGGGGCTGCGAGACGATCGTCGCCCGCGTTGCCCGGAGGGCCGGGCTCCGGGAAACCGGCCACTGCATCCAGGTCACCGCAAAGAACAGGACCAGGAAGACGCGCGACCGGCTGATGCCCTCCAGCAGTCCGGACCGCCAATCGCCGGCCGCCGCCAGGGCCGCGACGCCCAGGCCCGCGAGCACCAGGCCCGAAATCTGCTGGGGCCTCGGGATGCGGCGGAACTCGAGAGCAAGATAGAGAACGATGCAGAGCGCCGCGAGGGAGGGGAGGACGTGTCCGCCGGCGAAGGCGCCGATGATCGTGATCACGGCGATGGCGCTGAACAGCCAGGCGGTGAAGGGGATGGCGGGTTGGGGCAAGTCGGGAACTCGGTGTCGAATCCGCTACTAGAATAGACCTCTATCCCCTATTGTCAGGCCCCAATGAACCCGTCAATCGCACATGGTTCGCCGGTGATCCGCCGATTTGCGCTGATCGTCGAAATCCTGTTGATCGGTGCCGCCGCCGCCGGGTTCCTCGGCGTTTTCGTGTTCCTGGCCATGGCGCCGACCCTGCTGTCACCCGATGAGAGCATGGTTCTGGCCAAGGCCAGGGTCATTCGCGGCGCGGCCCTCATGGCCTTTCCCCTTGCCATCGCGTTGCTGCTGCCGTTCGCCCGCAGGCGATTGACCCGCCTTTTCGCGGTCGAGGCCGCTGAATCGCGGCTCGCCTGGGGGGCGCTGGCCGGGGTCACGGCGATATTGCTGGCCTTCGCGGGAACCGCGGTATGGGGGACGCTGGCGGAGCTCGATTTTGCCGGCTGATCAGTGCGGACGCCGCTGCTGCATGAAGCGGTAGCGGCTGTCCGACGTAATCGTGACATCCATGTCTTCGCCGTTGCGGCGCAGGTTCAGCAGGACCTCCGTGCCGGCGCCGCCCAGGCCCCATATCATCCGGTACATTTCGCTCAGCCGGGTCACCGGCTGGTCGGCGACCCCGGCGACGAGGTCGCCGGCCTCGACGCCGGCGATATCGGCCGGGCCCTCGGGGATGACCCCGGACACGAACAGCCGGCGCATGGCCTCGGACGTGTACATGCCCAGCCAGGGCCTGGGCTCGACATCGGCGAACCCCTTGTTGATCAGATCGTCGAGGATCGGTTCGAGAAGATCGATCGGAACGAACATGTTGCCGGGACTGTCCTTGCTCCCGGGCTCCGCGTCGTTCACCCACAGCGAGCCGACGCCGACCAGCCGGCCGGACCCGTCGATCAATGCCGCCCCGGACCAGTTCGGATGAATCGGCGCGGTAAAGATGGCGTGGTCCAGCATGTACTCCCAGGACCCGGCGAATTCGCGCCTCGAGACGACGGCGCCCGAAATGGCGTGGTCGGCGCCGCCGTAGGGCGCAATGATCGCCGGGTCGCCTTCGCGAAGCGCCTTTGAACTGCCCCGCGCCAAGGGGGGCACGCCGGGCGCCTCGAGGGACCGGATCACCGCGAAGCCGCTCTCGTGGTTGTAGCCCAGA
>JAPPKQ010000187.1 GCA_028819945.1 bacterium
CGAGGTCGAGCGTCGCGTTGATGCGCAGGATGGCCGCGCTCAGCGTGGAGATGCGGGCGCGCAGCGCCTCGTTCTCCCGCCTCAGGCCGCCGGAATCCGTCACGGCTCCCTCCTCGCCGATCGGCGCGAGTCGCGGTGCGCCGCGGCGCCCGGAATCGCGATGTTCAGGCCGTTTCGGGCACCTCGCGGGCATTGTAGCCAAAAAGCGATGAAAACGATACGAAGTCAGCTCGTCTGAATACACCCATCATACGCACGATTTGATAGGGTGCGAGCCATGTATATCAATGTTACCGGTCATGGCCGGCTTGAGGATGTGGATCTGAAGATCGCGGGCGGCCGGAGCGCGGGTGGCATGACTCTTGCCCAGCCAGCCAGCCAGCCAGCCAGCCAGCCAGCCAGCCAGCCAGCAGGGACCCTCAGAGTTGGAGGTCCGCATGCTGAGCGCGGACGAAGCCGGCGTGGCGAGGAGATGTGCGGAAAAGCGCAGCCCGCTCGGCGGGCGCGCCCGCCTCCTCCTTCTTCTGCCCGTCCTCGCGCTGCTGCTCGGCGCGCTCCTTCCAGCTCCCGCCGCGGCACAGACCACCATCGTCTGGTCCGCCACCCTGACGGTAGATCAATTCAGTGTCCACTTCGGATGTAGTAATGGTGTCCTCCTTGAATTGGACAACTGCTCAAGCTCGACCGTCCTAACGAAAGACGAATTCACCTACAGAGGCACCACCTATCAGATCCAAGACTTATATTGGGCGAGTAACCGACTCTACTTCGGGCTAACCGGCCGTTCTGGCGCCGTGCTCAAGACCGCCCTCGGTTCGCTGACGCTGAACGTGGACGGCCGCCAGCTCGCCGTGAGACACGCCAGCCAATTTACCGACCAAGTCGCTTGGGATTTCGACCCAGCCACGGACTGGACCGACGGGCAGAAGGTCCGGTTGAGCCTGACGGAGCCCGACGGCCTCCCCGGGAAGCCCACGGGCGCCAGGGTGCGGGCGGGGGACAGCCAGGTCACCCTCCACTACCTCAGCTCCGACGGCTACCCAGGCAAGCAGTACCGGCAGCGGGTGGGCAGCAATGCCTGGGGCTCCTGGACGAACATTCCGGAGAGCCGGTCGGGCGGGAAGAACCGCAGATCGTACACGCTGACCGGCCTGAACAACGGGACGGCGTACAGCTTCCAGCTCCGCGACGTGAACCACATCGGCGCCGGCCCCCCGTCCGACGTGCTGGGTCCGGTGACGCCGGCGGTGGCCCCGCTGCCGGCCCATATCGACGGCCTGCGCGCCCGGCCCTCGACCGACGAGGACGACGGGTCCGTCACGCTGCGCTGGAACGACCCCCACGACGGCAGCATCACCAAGTACCAGGTCAATTACCGCTCCATCCACGACTCCAGCACGACATGGACGGACATCCGCAACAGCAACTCTCAAACGGCGAGGCACACGGTAACGGGGCTAATACCCAGATCGCCGTACGTCTTCCGGGTCCGCGCCGTGAACGCCACCGGGAACGGCCCGGCATCGGACGAGGTGACGGCCACGCCGGGCAGCGTTGAGAGGCATGGGGTCCGGCTGTGGAACTTCAGGGTGGAGCCGGGCGACGACCGGCTGGCGCTGCGGTGGCAAGTCGTGAGCAATTCCAACCAGTCCAGCCGAGTCTTCTACGTCGTCCGGTGGCGAGAGGCAGCCTCGAGACGAGGCGCGTCCACGCACGAGTTCGCGAGCTGGGACAACCGCCCGGGCTACACGATTACCGGCCTGAAACCGGGCACGCTGTACGACGTGGAGCTGTCTGTGCTGGCCGACGGCGTGACGAGCAGGCCGGCCTGGTCCCAGCAGTGGTCGACCACGGGCACGTCGATGGCGCCGGCGGTCGGGGCGCCCGCGCTTCAGTGGGCGCGGGTGAACGGGGCGGAGCTGGGGCTTCGCTTCGACAAGGAGCTCGACGCCTCGTCGGTGCCCGCCGGGAGCGCGTTCGCGGTGTCGGTGGCGGGGAGCGCGCGCGGCGTCTCCTCGGTGGAGGTGCGCCAGGACCTGGTGTCGCTGACGCTGGCTTCGGCGGTGTCGGCGGGCGATTCGGTGACGGTGGGCTACACGCCGCCGTCGACCGGCAAGCTGCGCCTGCCCGGCGGCGGCGCGGAGGTGGCGGCCTTCTCCGGGGTGGAGGTGGGGAACGACACGCCGGCCGGGCAGCGGCAGGCGGCGGCGCCCCAGGCGCCCCCGGGGGGGACGGCGGCGGCGCACGGCAAA
>JAPPKQ010000052.1 GCA_028819945.1 bacterium
CAGCCTGGACACCGCGGTCGGCTATTTCAACCTGCGGGGATGGCGTCTGATCGCCGCCGCGGTGGACGACCTCGCGAGCGGCGAGGACGAGCAGCGGCCGAGGGCACGGGTCCTCGTGGGCATCACCGAAGACCCCGGCGCGGAGATGCGCCGCCTGGCCGCCGGCCGGGTGCCGCAGATCGTGGACAACAAGACAGCCAATCAGCTACGAGATGACGCGGTCGCGGGCTTCCGGCTGCAGTTGGAGGTGGGTGTCCCGACGGCGGGCGACGAGGCGGCGCTGCGGTCGCTGCAGCGGCAGATCAACGGGGGGATCGTGGAGGTGCGGCTGCACACGGCCCACCGGCTTCACGCCAAGCTCTATCTCTGCCATCGCAGCGACACCGCGGCGCCGCGTGTGGGCTATGTCGGATCGTCGAATCTCACCAGCGCCGGCCTGCGCGAGCAGGGAGAACTCAGCACCGATGTGGTCGACGGAGACGCCACCGCCAAGTTGGCGGCGTGGTTCGAGGCTCGCTGGAATGACCCGTTGAGCATCCCGGTGCATGTGGCGCTCAGCGAGGCGATCGCCGGGTCGTGGGCCGCCGAGACCCCACTCGACCCGTACCTCGTCTATCTGAAGATGGCCTACCACATGTCGAAGGAGGCCCGCGAGGGGTTGGTGCAGTTCGGGTTGCCCGCCTCGATGGAGCGCGAGCTGCTGGCGTTCCAAGCGGCCGCGGTGAAGATCGCGGCCCGGATCGTGATGGGCAAGGGCGGAGCGATGGTCGGCGACGTGGTCGGCCTCGGCAAGACACTCGTGGGCACCGCCGTGGCGCGGCTGCTGCAGGAGGAGCACGGCTTCGAGACCCTCGTGGCGTGCCCCAAGAACCTCGTGAACATGTGGGAGGACTACCTGCACCGCTACGAGGTGCGGGGTCGGGTGGTGTCGCTGTCGATGGTGCACCGCGAACTCCCCGACGCCCGCCGTCACCGCCTCGTCATCATCGACGAGGCGCACAACCTGCGTAACGAGCGCCGCCGGGACCACCGGGCGCTGCGGGCATACATCGGTGACAATGACTCGCGGGTGCTGCTGCTCTCCGCCACGCCGTACAACAAGGGCCTCGGCGACCTCGCCGCCCAACTGGCGCTGTTCATCGACCCTGACGCCGACCTGGGGACGCGCCCCGAGCGGGCCATCGCCGCACACCCCGGCGGCGCCGGCGGCTACCAGCACGACTGCAAGGGCGCCCAGCTGACATCTCTGGCCGCCTTCAAACGGTCCGACGAGCTGGCCGACTGGCAGGCCCTGCTGTCGCAGTACCTCATGCGACGCACCCGCGGCTTCATCGAGGAGCACTACACGCACGCCGACGAGGAGGGCCGCCGCTACCTCACCTTCGGCAGCGGCGAGCGCTTCTACTTCCCGCACCGCCGGCCGGTGCCGGTGGAGATATACCTCCCGCCGGGCGACTCCGCCGCGGCGATGGCCTCCGACGAGACTCTCGATGCGATCAGCGGCCTGCGCCTGCCCCGCTACAAGCTCGGCGACTACCTCAGATACGGCTACCGGTCCGACGACGCCGGCGAACAAGAGCTGCTGGACGACCTGGCCAACGCCGGGCGGGGCAACCTCTCAGGCTTCACCCGGATCATGATGTACAAGCGCCTGTCCTCGTCGGGCCCGGCCTTCCTGGCCACGCTGCGCCGGCACCGGCTGCGCAACCTGGTAGCGCTGCACGCGATCCGCTGCGGTCTGCCCATTCCCGTGGGGCCGGTGGACAACGCGCTCTGGGAGGCCGAAGCCGAGCGGTCCGGCGACGAACTCGACAGCGACGAGGACTACTACCCGGGCACCGACAGCCCACCGGACGACGCGCTGATGGCGGTCGGGCCGGCGGATCCGAGCGCGGCGGCCGCGGAGCGATCCTACGAAGCGTTGCGAGCCGCCGGCTCGACGCGCGTCCGCTGGGCGCCCGCGGACGCCTTCCTGGACGACCTGGCGGCCGAACTGCGCGACGACACCGACGCCGTCAGCGGCCTGCTGCGGCGCTTCGGCCCGTGGGACCCCGACCGCGACGCCAAGATGGACGCGCTGCAACGCATCGTCGCCGCCGACCACGCCGGCGAGAAGGTGCTGGTGTTCACCGAGGCGGCCGACACCGCCCACTACGTGGCGTCCGAGCTCGCCCGCCCCCGCCTGACCCCCCCCGCCGCACTAACCCCCACCTCGGAAAACCCCACCGAGCTGGCGCCGCCCATATAC
>JAPPKQ010000200.1 GCA_028819945.1 bacterium
AGCACGACGTTCTCGCCGCTGAAGACGTCGATGACCGTCAAGGTGGGAAGGTCGTTGGGGCCGGCCGGCGGCGGTTCGGGCGGCGGCGGTGGTGGAGGTTCGGGCGCGGGTGCCGGTGCTGCGGGTTCGGGCGCCGGCTGGGGTGGCGGCGGTTCGGGCGCGGGCGGCGGGGGTTCCGGGGGCGGGGGAGCCGGTTGCTCGCCTGCCGGCGCCGCGGCGCTCTCGGTGGCCGCTGGCACCGCCAGGGATGCGGCCCTGGCGAGCACGCCGGCGGTGTCGATGCTGCCGAGGCCCCGCTCGACGATCTCGCCGCCGGGGGAGAACAGCACCCACGCCGGCTGGGTTGCGACGCCGAGTTGAGCCCACGAGTCGAACGACTCGTCCCAGAGCATCGGGAACGCCGAAACTCCCGTGTTCTCCACGAAGGTCTGTGCCAGACCCAGGCTGTCCTGCGCTCCCAGGCCGATGACCATGATCTCGTCTCCGTGATCCCGAGCGAACTGCTCGACGCCGGGTGCCTCCCGGACGCAGATCGGTCAATGGGGCGCCCAGAACCACGCCAGGATCGGCCGGTCGGCGGGCGCCAGGGAGGACAGCACGATGCTCTCGCCGCTGACGACGTTCACGACGGTGACCTCGGGAAGATCGTTGACGGGATCCCCGGGGGCCGGCGCAGGCGCCGGGTCGGCGGGTGGGGCAGCCGGTGGGGTGCTGACCTGTGATTGTTCACTGCCGGCGCAGGCTGCCGCCACGACCAACGCGGCGGCCAGGACGACGAGAAGCCGGGTCATGCGAGAGGGCGCGGACGGGTTGGCGAGGCGGATCGCGCTGTTCTCGTTCACGGCGGAAGCGACTCTAGCGCAGCGGCGGGCCGCCCAAGGGTCGCGGCTACGGCTGGATCCAGATCGCCTCTACGGCGGCGACACGGGGTCCGTCGGGCGACAGGAAGTCGAAGATGGCGCTGATCTGGGCGCGGGGCAACGCCGGCTGCTCATCGCCGTCGTCGGGCTCCTCGGGGGTGGGGAGCGCGGGAGGTAGATCAGACCTCTCGCCCGTACCGGCCTGCGTCGTTGTCGTCGTCGTGGTCGTGGTGGGGATCGGCGGGGGCAGGACCGAACTCTCGATCGCCGAGCGGTAGATCGAGACGTACGCCAGCGAGGCGAAGTCGCCGTGCGGTTCGCCGAGTGGTCCTGGCGTGTTCACCGTGACGGTGGCGCCGTCGCCGCTGCCGTCGATCCACAGCAGGTCGGCCAGCGAGGACGTCGCGGAACCGTCACGTGGCGACGTCGTGTCCACCGGTGTGGACCACCAGTCGCTGCCCGCTGCCGCGCCGGCGGTCGAGACGGCGGTGAGATCGCCGGCATCGGCCCCCCATCGCAGCACGAGGCCCGCTGGCAGGAGGGCGGAGGATTCGAGCCCGGGGCCGGTCGTGAGCCGGCGCGCCAGGCCCTCCATCGCAGCAAGCGTCGTGCTGTCGATCGAGAGTGGTTGCGCCACGATCGGCTGGGTCGACACCCAGCCCCTCTGACCGGCGGTGGTCACGACCTCGGCCCAGCCGTCGCTGCCGCTGCCGGAGCGGCGGTCGGTGAGGCGGGAGCTGTCTCGCAGGACGCCCAACTCCTCGGCGCCGTCGTGGGGCTCGGCACGGATCGCCGCACTCACGTCGCCGATCGTGTGGGCGGTCAAATCACTGGTCCGGCCGGCGTAACCCTCGCCGTCCCGGATGTGGATCCGGCAGGAGCTGCCGGCGAGGGCTCCGAAGGCGGCGCAGTCGCCGTCGAGGCGGTACTCGGCGACGTCGAAGTCGCTGAACTGGAACACGGTGGCGTTCAGCTGCGCGAGGAACTGCTGGGCCGTGATGTCGCCGTCGCCGCCGAACGCATCGGCGAGGCCGGCCGGGAGATCGATCGTCAGCCACCGGTTGCTCGTCATGGTCGTCACCGACGTGTCCGTGTTGTCGCTGAGCCCCCGGAACCCGGCAGTGCCGTCGGCATCGCTGGGGCCGCCGAGCAGGATTCCCAGCGCGGTCGGAAGGTTGTTGGCGGCGGCGGACCGCAGCCGCGGCGCGGCGTCGTTCTCCCCGCAGGCGAAGTACACGGTGACCCAACCGGAGGAAGTGTCGCCGGCACCCTCCGGCGCCGCCGGGCACTCCGGCCCCTCCGCGGTGACGCCCTCCGCATCCGAGGGAGGTTCGGTCACCGGCGTGGAATCGGGGGGACGTGTCGGCGCGACCGGCGTCGGG
>JAPPKQ010000009.1 GCA_028819945.1 bacterium
GCGTGGACCTGATCGGCTCGGCCTCCAAAGCGGGCGTCGAGTCGCTCGCCGTGCCGGGTTCGGACGCAGCCGGCGCCGCGGCCGCGTCGAGCTGATCGTCCTCGCCGCCGGCCGGCTCGGATGCCTCGCTCGGTTCGGACTCGGCGGGCTCGCCTGCTTCGCCGCCGGCCGCGGGCGCCACCGACGTCGACTGTGAACCGGTGACGGACGCCTCACCGTCATCGGGAGAGGGCCCCGAGCAGCCGAGGACCGCAACAACCAGGACCGCGGCCGCCAACACAGGCGCGGCCCTCTCAGAAACAACTTGCGTCTTGCGGGCCATATCGGAGCAACCTAACGTCACCCACTCTTAACTCACAGAAGGTCGCTCATGCACAGTCCCGCCGCCGCTCACCATCCCGCGGCTGAGGCGGCTGCCGCCGTCGGCGACGGATACGCCGTCCGGGTGCTGGAGCCCAGCCCGCCAGCCGTGGCCGAGGGACCGTTCTGGGCTGACGACCCCGCCCATCCCGGCGGCCGGAGCGCCGGTCCGGTGGTTGCGCCTCACTCCGGCGCCGACCTCACCTGGGACAACCTCATCGCGGCCCGTGCGGATCTGGTCGACTTCGCGTCCGACCGCTGGCTGGGGGCTCGGCGCCAACTCCCAGTGCTGCCCCCGAACTACCCGTCGGCGCTGTTCGACTTTCACCGGCTGGCCTACTCGGTAGTGGCCGAGGCCCGCTACCAGTGCAACGGCAAGTTCGGGCTGCGCTATGTGCGCGGCGGCTTCGGTACGCCGTTCTTCGGCGACGACGTCCAGGTGAGGGTGACCGGCGATCGGCTGGTGGTCCAGCAGGCCGGGCAGGCGCGCGCCGCTCCCATCACCACCCTGCGAGAAGCCGGCGAGTTCGTGGGCGCGGCCCCGGGTACAACCGCAGCCGAGCACGACAGCCCCGAGCTGGGCGACATCGACCGCCCCCTCGACGTGAGGGCCGACGTCGGCGACTTCCTGGGCGCATGGTTCGGGCTGGCCACCGCCGCGCTGGAGGAGCTGCGGTTCTCGCCAGGTGTGGTCGATCCCGAGCGGGTGCAGTTGTGGCCCGGGCACTTCGACCCCGCCATCGCCGCCGGCGACGCCGAGTCGGGGCGGCGGGCCACCTACGGCTTCTCCCCCGGCGACCATTCCCACGACGAGCCCTACATCTACGTGGCCGCCTGGGGCGACATCGACCGCTCCGACCCTTTCTGGAACGAGGAGGACTTCAACGGCGCGTCGCTGCCGTTCCGCGATCTCGTCTCAGCCGACGACCATTTCGCGGCCGCAGTCGCCTTCCTCGAAGCCGGCTACGCCCGACTCAACCGCTGAGGGCGGCTCGCAGGCCCTGAACCTCAACCACGCGGACCAAGTCCGGCGGCTGGTAGTCGAGCTCATCGAAAGCGGCGAGATCGGCGCGGGCTCGCGAAGCATCGCCTTGCTGCCAGCGGGCGAAGGCCCGGTACACAAGTCCCGAGGGGTTGGACGGGTCGGCGGTCAGGGCGGCATCCAGGTACTCGACTCCGACCGCCAGCAGTTCGGGGTCACCGCTGCGAACCAGCAACCAGCCCCGCCCGGCCAGCACGTCGGGGTGGCTGGGTCGGGACTCCAGGACCCAGTCGAGGAACTGGACGGCCTCGAGCAGATCGCCCCGCCCGGCCAGGGCCTCGGCCGCAGCGAGCGCGTCGGGCACGCTCAGAGCGGTCTCGCTGAACGCGGGCCGCTCGTCGAGGGCAGCCAGGGCGTCCACCGTCTGCAGCGCGGTCGCGCCGCGGGCAGCAGCCACCCGCTCGCGCACTTGGGCCTGGACCAGCAGCTCCTCGGCATAGGGCGGCGGGTCGAGCGAGTCGAACGCGGCCAACTCGGCAGCAGCTCGGACACCGTCACCCTCGTCGAGAGCCACTATGGCCCGAAACAGCCGGGCGTCGGGGTAGGCGGGGTCCACCGCAATGGCGTCGTCGAGATACTCCACCGCCGTGTCCAGATCGCCGCGGCGGGATGTGAGCCAGCCCCGGTAGGTGAGGGCCTCCGCGCTGGACGGCTGGATCTCGAGCGCCTCGTCGTAGGCGGCTATGGCTCCCTCCATGTCGCCTTCGCCCAACCGCCGCTGGGCCTCGAAGATCAGCTCACGGGTAGTGACACGTATCTCGCCGGTGATGGAGCCGTCGGTGCCGCGGCTGCCCGACGAACGGGCCACGAGCAGGCCCGCCGCGCCGGCCACGA
>JAPPKQ010000003.1 GCA_028819945.1 bacterium
CGCCGCCCGATCCCGCCGCCGCACCCCTCCCCCTGGAGGGGATTCGCGTCTGCGACTTCTCCTGGATCGTCGCCGGCCCCCAGGCGACCAGCATCCTTGCCGACCTCGGCGCCCAGGTAATCAAGGTCGAGAACGAGGCCCACCTCGACTCCGTCCGCCTCATGCCCGGCGAACCCGGCCCCAACCGCCGCGGCCTGCACAACAACTTCAACCGCAACAAGCTCAGCATCACCGCCAACCTCGGCCACCCCGGCGGCCGCGAGCTCGTCGAGCGCCTCATCGCCGTCTCCGACCTCGTCGTCGAGAACTTCAGCCCGGGCGCCTTCGCCCGCATGGGCTTCCCCTACGAACGCCTCCGCGAAATCCGCCCCGACATCGTCTACATGTCGATCTCCGGCTACGGCCACCTCGGCCGCGATTCCTCCTACGTCACCTGGGGCCCCACCGCGCAGGCCGTCTCCGGGGCCACCGCCGTGTCCGGCCTTCCCGACCAGCCCCCCGCCGGCTGGGGCTTCTCCTACCTCGACCACACCGCCGGCTACTACGGCGCCATCGCCGCCCTCATGGCCCTCTACCACCGCTCCCAGACCGGCGAAGGGCAGCACGTCGACCTCTCCCAGGTCGAGACAGGGATGCTCCTCGCCGGAGTCAATATGCTCGATTTCCAGGTCAACGGGCGCCCTTCCGAGCGCATCGGCAACCGTTCCCGCTGGCCCGCCGTCGCCCCCCACGGCATCTACCCCTGCGCCGGCGACGACCGCTGGATCGCGATCGCCGTCGAGAACGACGCCTCCTGGCGCGCCCTCTGCGCCGAGCTCGGCCTCCCCGCCCTCGCCGTCGACGAACGCTTCACCACCAACGAGGCCCGCGTTGCGAACCAGGACGTCCTCGATGCCGCCATCGCGTCCTGTACCCCCGAGCGTGAGCCGCACGAGCTGATGGAGGCTCTCCAGGCGCGGGGCGTCCCCGCCGGAGTCGTCCAGACCATGGAGGACCGCATGGAGCGGGACCCCCAGCTCGCGGCCCGGGGCTTCTACCCCGTCGCCTCCCATCCCGAGCTCGGCGACCATCGCTTCGAGGGCCTCCCCATGCGCTTCTCGAACGCTCGCTGGCGCGTCGACCGTGGCGCCCCGCTCCTCAGTGAGCACACCCGCGAGGTGGCGACGGAAGTCCTCGGCTACAGCGAGGCCGAGTTCGAGCAGCTTCGCGCCGAAGGGGCCGTCTGATGCCAGGACCCCTGACCGGCCTCACCGCCCTCGAGATCGGCGACCGTGGCGAGGTCGCCGGAAAGCTCCTTGCCGATGCGGGCGTCGAGGTGATCCGCGTCGAGCCTCCGGAGGGCGCCCGCACCCGCCATACCGGCCCCTTTGTCGACGACCGCCCCGACCCCGACGCCAGCCTCCGCTTCGCCTATCTCAACACGAACAAGCGCGGCCTCACCCTGGCCCTCTCCGAATCCGGGGATGCCGGTCGCTGGCGCGCCCTCGTCGCCCGCGCCGACATCGTCATCGACAGCACCGAGCCCGGCGCGCTCGATGCGCTCGGCCTCGGCTACGAGGCGCTTGCCGCCGATTCCCCCCGCCTCGTGTGGTGCGCGATTACGCCCTTCGGCCTCACCGGCCCCCGCCGCGACTGGGCGACGACCGACCTGGTCAGCATGGCCCTCGGCGGGCCACCCATGAGCACTGGCTACGACGACCACGACCTGCCCCCCATCCGCTCCGATGGCGAGCACTCCTTCTGGATGGCGGGCGAGTACGCGGTCGCCGGCATCGTCGCCGCCCTCCTCCAGCGCACACTCACGGGCAGCGGACAGCTCATCGACGTCTCCATCCACGAGGCTGCCGCCTGCACCACCGAAGGCGCCTTCGAGAGCTGGGAGTACCGCCGCCGCATCAACCAGCGCCAGACCGGCCGCCACTCCGCCCCCGCCCCCACCTCTCCCTCGCAGTTCCTCAGCGGCGACGGCCACTACCTGCAGATCCTCGGCAGCGGCGTCCCCCGCCGGAAGCACCTGTTCCCCCTCCTCCTCGAGTGGCTCGACGAGCACGATGCCGCCCAGGACCTTCACGACCCCGTCTACAGCCGTGCCCTCTACGACGGTGAAGGCGATGCTGCTGCCGCCAACCGCCACGTCGGCGAGGTCATCCGGGACTTCGTCGCCACCCAGCCTGCTGAGGCCCTGTACCGGCGCGGCCAGTCCATGCACCTCCCCTGGGGCATCGTGCGCTGGC
>JAPPKQ010000236.1 GCA_028819945.1 bacterium
CTCGTCGACCGGGCGCGCAGCGCGTTCATCAGTTCGGCGGGCGGCAACATCCTCGCCATCGACATCGAGCCGGACCTGCCCCTGGTGATGGCCGACAAGGGCCGCATCGTGCAGGTGCTGACGAACCTGCTGTCCAACGCGGGGCGCCACTCCCCGCAACGATCGGTGATCCGGGTGAGCGTCACGCGCGACGACGTGCTCGTCGCGATCTCGGTGGCCGACGAGGGGCGGGGCATCCCGGCTGAGAGCCTCCCCCACCTGTTCCGCAAGTTCTCCAGGGTCCACTCCGAGGAGCAGGCCGGGGACACGGGGCTGGGCCTGGCCATCTGCAAGGGGATCGTGGAGGCCCACGGGGGCCGCATCTGGGCCGAGAGCGATGGGCTGGGCCTCGGCGCCCGCTTCACCTTCACGCTTCCCACGGTCGAGGACGCCGCCAGCGGATCGGCCGTCGGCGCTCCGCCGGTCACGACGGGGCGGGCGCCGGACGAGCCGGGGCCGGCGGCGGACCGGGCGTCCGTCCTCGCGGTCGACGATGACCCGCAGACGCTCCGCTACGTCCGCGACACCCTCGCCAAGTCGGGCTACGCCCCGATCGTGACCGGAGAGCCCGAGGAGGCGCTTCGCATCATGGCGGAGCAGAGGCCGCAACTGGTGCTGCTGGACCTGATGCTTCCGGGCACGGACGGCATCGAGTTGATGAAGGGTCTCCGCGCCATCGCGGACGTGCCGGTCATCTTCCTCTCCGCCTACGGGCGGGACGAGCTCATCGCCAGGGCCTTCGACGCGGGGGCCGTCGACTACGTGGTCAAGCCCTTCTCTCCGACGGAGTTCTCGGCGCGGATCAAGGCGGCCCTGCGCCTGCGGGCGGCCGCCGAGCCGTCGGAGCCGTACGTCCTGGGCGACCTGGTCGTCGACTACGCCGAGCGAAGGGTCACCCTGGCCGGCCGCCCGGTGCCGCTGACCCCGACCGAGTACCGGCTGCTGGCCGAGCTCTCGGCCAACGCCGGGCGGATGCTGACCTACGAGCATCTGCTGGGACGGGTCTGGCGTGGCAAGAGCGGCGGCGACGTGCGACCCATGCGCACCATCGTCAGCAAGCTCCGCCGTAAGCTGGGGGAGGACGCCACGAAACCCAGGTATATCTTCACCGAGCCTCGCGCCGGTTTGCGGATGCCCAGGGGCGGGACGCCCGACTCGGGCGGGGCCGGGTAATCCTTGCCGCCGTCACGCCCGACGGGGCTGCATCGGCGTGCGCGCGGTCTGCGTTGCCTGGGGCCCGTTCTCGCACCCGATCAGCCCAGACCCCAGAGAACAGGCGCTTTTCGGCCCGCCGGCCTCGATCGCCGCATGGGCGACGGGAATGGGCTGATATGGTGGCGGCCGGAGCACGTCGTGCTCCGCAGGGGCGATGCCGACATCAGCGCGCCCGACGGCAACGCGACGCTCGTCGCGCGACCGACGCGGGCGAGGTGGTCCTTGGAACGGCAGCCCATGTTGGGGGCAGGGGGGAGATCGGGCAGGCGCGCGAGCATTCGCCGCGCCGGCGATCGGGAGGCCAGCATGACCGATGACCCCAGCCGACGATCGGACCCGCCGGCGGGCCCGGCCGACGCGGTCGACACGGGTCCGCTCGGCGCCCTGGGGGCCAGCATCACGAGCGCCTACGGCAGGCTGATCACTCCGCGACTGGCTCCGCATGGCGTCACGCTCATCCAATTCGGGATGCTCAACCACTGCTTCAAGGGCCAGGCGGACACGGTGTCGGGCCTCGCGACCCTCATCCCCGTCGATGCCGGTTCCCTCAGCCGGCACGTGGACAAGCTGGTGAGGCAGGGCCTGCTGCGCCGGCGCCGCTCGCAGAGAGACCGCCGCGTGGTGCGGCTCGAACTGACCGACGAGGGGACCGCCCTGGTACGGGAACTGACACCCGTCATACTCGAGGTCAACGCCGTACTCCTGAGCGGGGTCAGCGAGGAGGAGAAGCGGTGTCTCGTGGGCGTGGTGCGGAAGATCATGGGGAACGCCGCGCGAAACTCAAGGTAGGGGCGGGAGGGCCCGCCCGGCCGGCCACGTCCGACTCGGGCAATGCACGGGCGGCGGACGGATGCCGGTCGTACTCAAGCCCTAGTGCAGCCGAGGCACCGCCGGTTGGGTGAACTGCGGTGACAACCTCTGCGTCTGCGATTACAGCTCAGTGACGTTGCGGACGGGAGCGCTATGATCTTCCCTGATC
>JAPPKQ010000201.1 GCA_028819945.1 bacterium
CTATAGCTCAGTCGGTTAGAGCGCACCCCTGATAAGGGTGAGGTCGCTGGTTCGATTCCAGCTAGCCCCACTCGGTCGCTAGAGTCGCAGTCATGCGCGACGTGTTCGGGCGGGTGGCGACGTTCGTCCTCGCCGCCTTGGCGATCCTCGTCATGGACCGGATCATGCGGATCTGCACCGAGGTCCAGCCGGCCCGCCAGGGAGGCTGGCGACCGTTGCGCGGTCCGGGCCTGACCTGAATCGCCGCATTCGCAGGCTGGAGCGGATGCGCCTCGGGGTCGTCGGAACCGGTGCGGTCGGGACGCGCCTCGCCCGGATTCTCGCCGCCGGCGAAGGGGTGGAGTCCGTGGCGGTGTGCGGGCGTAGTCCGGACAGCGCCGCCGAGGTCGTCAGGTCGGTCCCCGGCACGGTTCCTGCCGGTCTGAGGGACCTGCAGCGCGCTGATGCGGTGGTGCTGGCGACGCCGTCGGGCACGCACTGGCCCATGGCGGTGCAGCTTGTCCGGGCCGGTGTGGCGGTGGTGTCGGTGTCCGGGGACCCCGGCGAGGTCCGGGGACTGCTGGCGCTGGATGCCACGGCACGCGAGCGGGGGGTGCCGGTGGTGCTGGGCGCCGCCTTCTCGCCGGGGTTGACCTGCGTCCTGGCGGCGCACGCCGCCGGCTGGTTCGAAACGGTCATGTCGGTTCATGTGGCCCGTCAGGGCGCGGGCGGGCCGGCCTGCGCTCGCCGTTACCACGCGGCGCTGGGCCGCAGCGCCTGGGTCTGGCTCGACGGCAGCTGGGTGCGCCGGCGCGGCGGTTCGGGCCGCGAGTTGTGCTGGTTCCCCGACCCGGTCGGTCCGGCGGACTGCTATTTCGGCGCCCTCGCCGAGCCGCAGCTCCTGAGCCGTCTGTTCCCGGACGCGGCGACGATCACAGCCCGGCGTGCCGCCGACCGTCAGGATCGGCTGACGTCGCATCTCCCGATGCTCACGCCCCCCTATGCCGAGGGCGGCCTCGGGGCAGTGCGCGTGGCGGTCGGCGGCACGCTGCAGGGCGAGAGCGCCCAGCGGGTGCTCGGCGTGGCGCACAACCCCGCCGCGGCCACCGCTGCGGTGGCCGCTGCGGCGGTCCTGTCCCTGGCGGCCGGCGAGGCGCGCCGCAGCGGCGCCATGGGGCTGGCGGAGGCGCTCGCCCCGTTGAGCTTCCTGAGCGCTTTGACCGAGCGGGGAATCACTCCCGTGCTCTTCGAGGGCGTCGGCCTCTAGACGGGTGGTTCCGAGGGGTGGGGTTCCCGGTTGGGCGGTCGTGGGCGATGTAGGGGAGTGTGGAGCACACGTCGCCGGCTTTTGTGCTCAGTCACCGCTCGTGAACGGGCAGGACCGCGGCCGGCGACGAGAGTTAGGGAAGCGCTGAATTGGCGTTGTAGCGCTACAATGCATGCGTGGCCACGATTCAGATCAGGGATGTCTCCGAGGACGCCTACGAGGTGATTCGCCGCCGGGCTCGGGCCGCGGGGATGTCGATTCAGGGGTACATGCGCGGCGAGGTGGAGCGACTGGCCGCCGCGCCGGACCGCGCCGAGCTGCTCCACCGAGTACGCGACCATGTCGCACGCCACGGTGTCGCCGTCGACACCGACCAACTGCTGTCCGACATCGCCGCCGATCGGTTGTGACCCCGCTCGTCGTCGACGCCTCGGCCCTCGTGAAGGCCGTGACCGAGGACGCAGGGCAGGGGTCCGGGGCGCTGGATCTCATGGAGGGGCGGAGTCTGCACGCCCCGCACCTCTTGGACGCCGAGTTGGGATCGGCGCTGCGGCGAATGGTCCTGCGCGGGCAACTGGCCGCCGAGGTGGCCGCCGGCGCCCGCCGGCTGGGGGAGGCGCTGGTGGAGGTGCGCCACCCCCACGCCGGGCCGCTGTGTGAGGCCGCCTGGCGGCTCCGGGACAGCGTCGGGTTCTACGACGGGCTCTACGTGGCGCTCGCTGCGGCGCTCGACTGCGAACTGCTGACCGCGGACCGTCGCTTGGCCCGCGCCGAGGCGCCCGGTGCCCGAGTGCACGTCGTCTGAGCGCCGCCGGTCCCCGAGCGGGAACACGAGCGGCCGATGCCGCGGCGCTCGACTGCGAGGCCCGCTGGAACGCCGACCGGCGAGGCGGGTCAGCGGGGCCGGGGGGCGATCTCTTGGAGCAGGCGCTCCAGGAGGGGGCTGCCCCAGGTGAGCAGCTGGAGGCCGGGGGTGTCC
>JAPPKQ010000459.1 GCA_028819945.1 bacterium
GTCCACGCTCGGGCACTTCGCCCTCAACCACTCCGATCCCGAGACCATCGAGGACTACCTGCGTCAGCGCGTGGAGTCCAACTACTTCGCCGGCGCGGTCCTGGCGCCCGAGAGCCCCGCGGTGGCGCTCCTCGGGGAGGCGGCCGGCGGCGGCGACATCGCCGTGCAGGACCTCAAGGACGTCTTCTACGTGTCCTACGAGATGGCGGCCCACCGGCTCACGAACCTCGCCACCCACCACCTCGGCATCCCGATGCACTTCATGCGGGCCGACGAGGAGGGACTCATCTCCAAGGCCTACGAGAACGACAACGTGCCCTTCCCGGCAGGACCCGACGGCAGTCTCGAGGGCGTGCGGGTCCCGTCCTCGTGGGCACCGCGCCAGGTGTTCCTCTCGGCCGACACCTACGCCACGCACGCCCAGTACACCGAGACCGCCGCCGGGGACTATTTCTGCGTCACTCAGGTGGACACGACCCGCGACCATGGGCACACCGTCACCGTCGGCACGACCGCGTCCCACGCCGGGCTCTTCCGCGGCAGCGAGACCACGCGCCGTTTCAGCACCGCCGGCACCGCCAGCGCCGAGCGGGGCGCCGGCGCGCCGCGCGACAGCCGGGTGTGGGCCTCGGCCCGCGACCGGGAGTTCGTGCTCGGTCCCCTGGACCTGCCCGACGGTGCCCTCGCCCCCTCACCCGGTGTCTCGATGAGCGAGGTCCACGCCTTCGTGGACCGCCACCGCGGCGACTCAGGCTAGGTCCGGCGGGTCGGCGGGTCGCCTCTACAGGTCGAACTCGTCGTTCAGCGGCGAGTCCACGATCATGATGTCGCGCAGGAACACCGGCGGCCGGGTGGCGTCGAAGACCTTGATCCGCACCGCGCTCGTCGGGCGGCGGTTCTCCGGAGTCCCGTAGACGTAGTTCTCCGCGGCGAGGCCGTCGATCTCCACCTCCCCGAGCTGTGCCAGGGCGTTGCGGATCCCCTCGCGGCTGAAGTCGCCCAGTTCGGCGGCCTTCTCCAGCAGGGCGTGCACCGAGACCTGCAGGAAGTAACCCGAGAGCGTGAAGGTGCTGATGGTGCCGCTGCCGTAGCGCTCGAAGCGCTCGTGGAACTTGGCGATCCCCGGAACGGACAGGTCGCTCAGTTCGGGCGAGTCCAGGGCGACATAGTACTTGGCGTACAGATCGGGGGCGCCGGCCGCGAAGAGGTTGAGGTAGGTCGGCAGCAGCCCCAGCCAGACCGGGTCGAGTCCCTGGCTGGCGGCCTCGGCCAGCATGGCGTGCTGCTCGGTGGGGACGGTGATGGCGAAGATCACCGTGCAGCCGGCGTCGGAGAACGCCGCCACCTGTGCCGTGAACGCCCGGTCGCCCCTGTTGATGGTCTGGGTCTCGGCCAGGGAGAACCCCAGGCGATCGGCCGCGAACTCCAGACCCCGCAAGGAGTCCCGCCCGTACTTGTCGTTGACGTACACGGCGCAGTACACATCCGAGGGGCTCATCAGACCCGAGTTGTTGACGTACCAGTCCGCCAGGTTGATGGCCTCGTACTCGTAGGCGGCACCGCTGGGCATCAGGAGCGGCTCGCGCGCCCAGGATCCCGCCAGCGAGCCCGGCACGGCCACGATGCCGTCCTCGTTCAGGAATTCCAGCAGCGCCTGCACGGGCGGCGTGGAGAGCACCTCGGCGAACATCACAACGTCGTCCTTGAGCCGCTGGTACTCCTGCACCGTGGCGCCCTCGGAGTCCTTGGTGTCGCCCACCGTCAACTCCACCCGGTACCTGCCGGCGATGCCGCCCAGTTCGTCGTTCACCCAGTCCCAGTAGAGCTGCGAGCCGGCCAGCAGCGGGCCGCCGATGATGGCCAGCGGACCGGATTGGTCGACCAGGTAACCGAGCGTGAGGGTCTCACCGTCGAAGCCGGTCGTCGGCTGCGGCTCCGGCGGGGGTGCCGGCGGCGCCTCCGGCGGGGGCGGTGCGGGCTCGGGAGGCGGCGCGGGGGCCGCGTCGTCAGTTGCAGGAGCGGGTGCAGGCTCCGGAGGCGGCGGTGCCGGATCATCACCGGCGGGCGCCGGAGCGGGCTCCGGCGGCGGAGCGGGTGAGTCCGCCGGTGCGGGTGCCGTCTCCGGCGGGGGTGGGACGCTGGTGCCGACGTCGTCCCCGCCGGCGCAGGCGGCGGCCAGCAGTGCGATGGCGGCGATGAGTGCCGCCCCGCGGGACCGTGAGAC
>JAPPKQ010000402.1 GCA_028819945.1 bacterium
CATCCTGCGGCCGCTGCTGGCCGAGACCGGCGCCGAGCCCATCGGCAGCGTCGTCATCGGCACGGTCAAGGGCGACATCCACGACATCGGCAAGAACCTCGTGGCCATGATGTTGGAAGGTGCCGGGTTCGAGGTGTTCAACCTGGGCATCAACACCGACGTGGAGGCGTTCCTGGCGGCACTCGACGAGCACAAGCCCGACATCCTCGGCATGTCGGCCCTGCTGACCACGACCATGCCCTACATGAAGGTCGTCATCGACACGCTCGTCGAGAAGGGCAGGCGGGAGGAGGTCATCGTCCTCGTGGGCGGGGCGCCGCTCAACGAGGAATTCGGCGCGGCCATCGGGGCGGACGCCTACTGCCGCGACGCGGCGATCGCCGCGGAGACCGCCACGAGACTCGTGACGGCGCGCCGCGCCGCCGGGTGACGGGGACGATGACCCGGCTCGGGGCACCGGTCCCGGCGCGGGATCGGGTCCTGGTCATCGCTTGCGGGGCATTGGCCCGCGAACTCGCGGCGATCACGGCCTCGCTGGACGGGCTGGACTTCGAGTGCCTGCCGGCCCGCCTGCACAACCGGCCCGAGCAGATTCCCGAGGCGGTGCGCCGCCGGGTGCGGGCGGCCCGCGGCACCTACGGCACGATCCTCGTGGGCTACATGGACTGCGGGACCGGCGGGCTCCTCGACCGGGTTTGCGAGGAGGAGGGGGTCGAACGGCTCCCCGGGGCCCACTGCTACGAGCTGTACGCCGGCTCGGAGCGTTTCGCCGCCCTGCACGAGGCGGAACCGGGCACCTTCTACCTCACGGACTACCTGGTGCGGCACTTCGACCGCCTCATCCTCGAGGGACTCGGCATAGCCGAGCACCCCGAACTGCGCGATCTCTATTTCGGCCACTACACGCGGGTGGTGCATCTCGTGCAGTACCCCGATGCCGCCCTGGATGCCGCGGCGCGCAACGCCGCCGGGAGCCTCGGTCTGGGTTACGAGCGGATCGTGGTGGGCTGCGACGGGCTGGCCGCGCCGCTGCGGTCCGGGCGGCGTCTCGCCGTTCGGGCGGCCTGATCGTGGTGGCGCAGACCGAGCCCGCCGCCGGCCGCCGCCGGCGGCGGCGGGACGGCAGTGGGGACCTCGTCGTCATCAGCTGGCGCGACATACCCGCCCAGGTGAACGCGGGCTCGGGTGATCACAGGATCCAGCGCATCCTGCCCCGCCGCTTCCAGCGGGCCATCGACAACGCCGCGATGGTGGCGGGGATGTCCTCGGCGTCGCAGTACATCGGTGAGTGGCGGCGAAGTGTCCGCCCGGTCGACGGCGACGATCCCGAGGGCGCCGCCCTGCGCGTGGCCGCGGAGTTGGAGGCGGCCTTCCCCCGCGAGCGCCTCGAGACCTTCGTGGCGACCGGCGGTTGGGACCCCGAGCGCTCCGAACCCCCCCACGACGGGGTCCCAGCGACCCCAGGGATGCAGCACCAGGAGGAATCGACGTGACCGAGACAGTGATCAGTTCCCGCGCCAGAGAAGTCGTGATCGGGTTCGAGCGCCCCTTCGTGATGATCGGCGAGCGGATCAACCCCACCGGGCGCAAGCTGCTGACCGAGGAGATGAAGGCCGGCGACTTCAGCCGCGTCGAGGCCGACGCGGTGGCCCAGGTGGCCGCCGGCGCCCACGTGCTGGACGTCAACGCCGGGATCCCGCTGGCCGACGAGCCGGCGCTGCTCACTCGGGCGGTCAAGCTGGTGCAGGAGGTGACCGACGTCCCGCTCTCCATCGATTCCTCGATCGTGGAGGCGCTGGAGGCGGCGATCACGGTGTACGACGGGAAACCGCTCATCAACTCCGTCACCGGCGAGGAGGAGGTGATGGAGCGGGTCCTGCCCCTGGTGAAGCGGCACGGCGCCGCCGTCGTGGCGATCTCCAACGACGAGACCGGCATCAGCGAGGATCCCGACGTTCGCTTCGAGGTGGCCCGCCGGATCGTCGAGCGGGCCGCCGACCACGGCATCGATCACTCCGACGTGGTGGTGGATCCGCTCGTGATGCCGATCGGCGCCGTCGGGACGGCGGGGCGCCAGGTGCTGCACCTCGTGCGGCGCCTCCGGGAGGAGCTGCGGGTCAACACCACCTGCGGCGCCAGCAACGTCAGCTTCGGACTGCCCAACCGCCACGTGATCACCGGGACCTTCCTGTCCATGGCGATCGGCGCGGGGATGACC
>JAPPKQ010000249.1 GCA_028819945.1 bacterium
GGCCAGTCCCGGCACGGTGTCGATCATCACGACCTCGCCGAACAGGTCGGACTCGGCGAGGCGCATGGCGGTCGTGACGCCCACGTGCCCGGCGCCCACGACGGTCAGACGCCCGCCCGGTCCCCGGTGCGGTGCCGATACGACCGACCGGGGGTCCTGATCGGCGTTCACGACTGGGGCGCCCCGCCGGTAGAGGGCTCCGGCGGGCGGGTCGCTGCTTGCATCCCTGCCGTTCGGAGCGGGATCCTCGAAGGCCGCCCCAGGGGTGCCGATGTAGTCCGGGCTGTCCCCTGAATTGGGGGTGAGTATGAAGCGGACGTTCAGCTCGCGGGCGCGATCCCGCGCCAGCGGGGTGACGACGTCGCCGACGGTGACGCGGAGTTCTCCCGCCGCGTTCTGCTCGACATCCCTGACGCCGATGACCCTCATGGCCGGGTGGCTCTCATGTGCGGCCTTCGAGACTCGCCAGCACGCCGACCGCGGCGTCCCGTGCGGTGGCGACCTCGCTCTCGCTGCCCGACAGGAACGTGCGGCCGAACCGTCCCACCGCTCGGATCTCCACGACCTTGATCGTGGCGGCCTTCTCCGCCTCGTTGGCCGCCAGGCCGGCATAGGCGGCGGGCGCCACCTCCAGCACGAAGAGGCTCTCACCCGGAATGAGCAGTGCGCCCTTGCGGAACTTGTTCAGGAGTTGCGCCTGGTAGGGGTGGATGTTGGTGATGAACTGGGTCGAGGCGATCGTCGGCTTCAGGCGGTCCGATTCCTGCAGGTTCAACTCCGACAGGATCGCCGCTCCCGAGGCCAGCACCTCGGCCTGGCTCTCGGAGTGGAGTTCCAGGAGCCCGAACTCGCGCTCGATGATCTGCAGGGCCGGGCGGACGCCGGCCGCCTTGAGGGCGACGTCGGCCACGTGGAAGACCTCGTTGCCCGGCGACATCTCCACGAACAGTTCCGCCATTCCCGCCACGGGCACGTCTCCCTGGCAGGTGGCGGCGATGTGCGCGGCGCACTGCGGCTGCAGCCGATCGATGAAGGCGTACGTGCGGAGGGTTATGTCTGCCATTGCGAACTCCAGGCCAGGCCGAGGGGCGTGATGTAGAGGGCGTGCGGGTACTCCACGACCGGCCGCTCCAGGTACTGCGAGACGACCCCGCCGGCGCCGGGAATCATCAACCCGCCGCCGGCCAGGTGCACCGGCAGCGATCCACAGCCGGTGGACAGGCGCTCGATGGAGGTGGCGATGCGTTCGAGTCCGGGCCGCAGGATCGGCAGGTGGTCGGCGCCCTCGGTCCGCTTGCGCCTCTCCGCCTCCTCGATGGAGATCCCCAGCGCCCCGGCGAGGATCAGGTTCAGATGATGGCCGCCGCCCGGCACGTCACCCACCTCGACGAGCTCGCCGTCGCGGAAGATCCCCACCCCGGTGGAGCCGGCGCCGACGTCCACCAGCACGCCGTCGCTGACGCCCAGGACCCAGTTGGCCGCGCTCACCTCGTCGGCGAGTGCCGTGCAATCCAGGCCGGCGCGCTCCAGGACGAAGCGGCATGCGCGGCTCTCGGCCGGTCCGATGCCCGGCGGGTAGCCGGCGGACGCCGCGGTGATCCGGTGGCCGGTCCCGGCGGCGGCGGTCTCGACGAGCCTCGTGACGGCCGCCACGGCCGCACCGAAGTCCACCACGACGCCGTCGCGCAGCGCCTCGCATGGTTCGGTGGCGACGAATTCCGGCAGGCCGTCGCCGTCGGTGACGGTCAGGACGACTGTGGAGGTCCCCAGATCGATGCCGGCGTGCAGCTCACCGCTCAGGGGGACCGGCGCCGTCTCGAGGCAGCGCGCCACCCGGTCGAGGTAGAACTCGGCTGAATGGGCAGGTCGCACCGCGGCGAGGGTCATGGTGGGAGTGCTGTGTCGCCGGCGAGTTGGCGCCAGGGACGCACCTCGTGCGCGATGCGCTTGATGTTGATGAGGTGCAGCGCCGTGATGTTGTCCGAACTGATCGAACCGCTCCAGGTCCCGGTGCCGAGCATGAACGAGGGGTCGATGTCGGCGCTGTAGCCCATCCCGCCGAAGAGCGTCGGCGTGTTCACCGGGAAGCGTGACGCGGGGAGTGCGGAGAACTGCTCGATGACGTCCACGTCGGTGGCGTGGATGCCCAGCGTGTGACCCTCGCCCCCGAATTCGAGCACCTCCAGGCACCTGTCGAAGCCGGCGGCCGGCGTGGG
>JAPPKQ010000261.1 GCA_028819945.1 bacterium
CGACAGCGCCTAGACATCCTCGATGGTGATGGCGCCGCTGGGGCAGATCTCGGCGGCGTCTTCGGCCGCTTCGATGTCGTCGTCGCTCTCCGGGTGCTCGATGAGGATGTCGGGCCAGCCCAGGGAATCGGCCTTGAAGATGCTGGGCTGCAGGTAGTAGCACTGCCCGGCCTTCAGACAAATCGCTCGGTCGACCACGACTTTCTTCATTGCGACGCACCTCTCTCGGGTCGGTGAAGCATAGCCGATGCCGCGCTCAGGAACCGGCGACGACGGGGTTGCTGAGGACGCCCGCCCCGGTGACCTCGACCTCGACGGTATCGCCGGGATTGAGGGCCTGCGGCTGGCCGGGCGTGCCGCTGTAGATGATGTCGCCGGGCAGGAGCGTCATGACGGCGGCGGTGTAGCGCACGATCTCGGGGATGTCGAGGATGAGCTCGTCGGAGCGTCCGTGCTGGGTCTCAACGCCGTTGACGCGGGTGCGGACCTCGATCGCGTCGTGGTCGAGGCCCGTGGCGATGGTCGGGCCGTAGACGCCAAAGGTGTCGGCGCCCTTGGCGCGCCACCACTGGCCGTCGTTCGCCTGCCAGTCGCGGGCGCTCACGTCATTCCCGGCGGTGTAGCCGAAGATGCCGGCAAGGGCTTCCTCGCGGGTGGGGGCGGCGAGCTCGCGACCGATGACGATGACGATCTCGCCCTCGGGGTCGATGCGGGTGGAGGCAGCGGGGAGGCGGATGGGGTCGCCGGGGCCAGCGATGGAGGAGAGAGGCTTGAGAAATAGGGTGGGCGGATCGGGCGCGGGGCGGCCGCCGAGGTGGCTGGCGTAGTTCAGCCCGACACAGACGATCGAGCGGGGCTGGCAGGGCGGGAGGAGGCGGACGGCGGCGAGGTCGAGCTCCTTGCCGGTTCGTTCGGCGCCGTCCCAGAAAGGCTCGGCGATGACGGCGATGCGGTCGCCTTCGAGGAGACCGGCTCCGGTGGAGCCGTCGGGGCGGGCAAAGCGTACGTAGCGGTCCATGGGGCCTCCCTATCGCGCTCCTAGAGGAGCACGAGATTGTCGCGGTGGATGACCTCTTCGCCATAGGCGTAGCCGAGGGTCTCGGCGATGAGGTCGCTGCGAAGGCCGCGGATGCGCAAGACCTCGCTGCTGGCGTAGTTCGTGATGCCGGCGGCCACACGCTTGCCGTCCGCATCGCGGACCTCGATGGCCTCGCCGCGCTCAAAGGCGCCCTCGACATCCTGCACGCCCGCAGGGAGCAGGCTGCGTCCGCGCTCGCGCAGGGCGGCGGCGGCGCCGCCATCGACGACGAGGTGGCCGCTCACGCCCGCGTTCCCGAGGATCCAGCGCTTGCGGCTCTCGAGCTGGTTGGTGGCAGGGGCGAAACAGGTGCCGATGGCAGTCCCCTCGGCTGCGGTCACGAGCGCGTCGGGTGTGCGGCCGTTGGCGATGACGACGGCGGCCCCACCCTGGGTCGCGACGCGTGCGGCGCTGATCTTCGAGGTCATGCCGCCACGGCCGGGGCCGTCACCGGCGGCGTCCTCGTGGTACTCGTCGATGGCATCGACCTTGTCGATGAGCCGGGCGGAGGGGTCGAGGGAGGGGTCGGCGGTGTAGAGGCCGTCAACGTCGGTGAGGATGACGAGCAGGTCGGCATCGATCAGGTTCGCGACGAAGGCGGAGAGGCTGTCGTTCTCGCCGATACGGGAGGCGAGCACCTCGTCGAGGGCGACGGCATCGTTCTCGTTGACGATGGGGACGGCGCCGCAGCCGAGGAGGTCGCGGAGGGTGGTGCGGGCGTTCAGGTAGCCGAGGCGGTCGCTGAGGTCTCGGCGGGTGAGGAGCACCTGGGCGACGACGGTGTCGTGCCACTCGAAGAGCTCGTCCCAACTCTGCATGAGGTGGCTCTGGCCGACGCTGGCGAGGGCCTGGCGGCTCAGTTCGGGGGCATCGGGGCGGCGGCCGAGGACGTGGCGTCCGGCGGCCTGGGCGCCGCTGGACACGATGGCGACCTCGCAGCCCGCCTCGCGCAGGCGCGCGACCTGCCCCACGAGCCGTGACATCGCCACGAGATCGAGGCGATCGGAGCCAGCGGTGAGGAGACTCGTGCCGAATTTGGCGACGATGCGACGGTAGCGCATGGCTCCATGGTAGCGGCGCAGGGCGATGGCGCTACGTGGCGGAGCGCTGCGACCGCAGATCGGCAAGGCCGTACCA
>JAPPKQ010000198.1 GCA_028819945.1 bacterium
CGGGGTGCCGTTCGCTCCTTCGCGCAGGCGCAAGGCGTCGCGAATCGGCCCCCCGTCCCCCGCCCTCGGTGGTTGGTCTGTCCGGGCCGGGGCGGTGTGGCCGTCGGCGGATCGTCTGGCGAAATCGATCCGGCGCCGCCCCCCGGCGGCCCCTCCCTCGGGGCTCGCCTCGTCCGCCTCGCCTCTTCGTCATTCCGGCGCAGGCCGGAATCCATTGCCCGGCCGGGGCGACCCGCGTCGCTGAGTAGGTTGCCGTCATGACCCTGTCCGTGTTGCAGGAGGCGGTGGCGCTGGCCGAGGCTCGCGTGCCATTCGTGCTGGCGACCGTGGTTTGGCGGCGGGGGCCTTCCTCAGGACAGCAGGGGTCGAAGGCGGTGATCCTGGCCGACGGGGCAGTGCGGGGCTGGCTGGGCGGGGCTTGTGCCGAGCCGACTGTCGTGGTGCAGGCGCGGGAGGCGTTGCTGGACGGTGAGCCCCGGTTGTTGCTGCTGGGTGATGTGGGGGATCCGTCGGGGGCTCCGGCTGGCGTGTCGGAGGAGGCCTATGAGGCCGGGTGCGGCTCTTCGGGCGGCGGCGGGCCCGGAGGCACATATTCGGTGGCGATGGCGTGTGAGAATGACGGTGCCCTGGAGGTTTACTTGGAGCCCGTCCCGCCCCGCCCGCAGCTCGTGGTCATCGGCCGGTCGCCGGCCGTCGCCGCGCTGGCGCTGATGGGCCGGGCGCTGGAGTGGGACGTGGCCGTGATCGACGACGGCGGGTCGCCCGAGGAGCATCCGGTGCCGGAGTTGGTGCGCACCACGCTGGACCTCTCGGGGCTGGGTGTGGGTGTGGGCTCGGCTGTCGTGGTGGCGACGCAGGGGCACTATGACGACCTGGCGCTGGAGGCTGCGCTGGCCACCGATGCGGCCTATGTGGGGCTGATCGCCGGCCACAAGCGGGCCGACGCCGTCGTCGAGAACCTGCGCGGGCGAGGGATCTCCGAGGAGGACCTGGCTCGCATCCAGGCGCCGGCCGGGCTCGACTTGGGTCGCCTGGGCAACCGCGAGCTGGCGGTGGCGATCATGGCCGACCTCGTGGCGCGGCGGGCCTCCGGTGAGTTATCGCGCTGGGGGGCGGTGCCCGAGGCGCCGGCAAGCGCCATCGACCCGGTCTGCAACATGACCGTGCTGGTGGCCGACGCCAAGTACCACTCCGCCCACGACGGCGGCGACTATTGGTTCTGCGCCCCCGGGTGCAAGAAGGCATTCGAGGCCGACCCCGCGATGTTCCTGTGAGGCGTCTTGCCCGCCGCCGGTGGGTGCGGCGATATCAGACCCTCGAAGCCGTCGCGACGGCCATCCTGTGAGTTCGGGCCGCGGCTCCATGAGGCTGTCGCACACCCCGGCCCACGCGGCCGTCGCCACGGCCATCCTGTGAGTTCGGGTCCGCGGCTGCGCTGGGGCCTCATCGGCGCCAGCGACATCGCCGCCGGATGGGTCCTGCCGGCGATGCGCGGCTGCGGCGACTCCGTGGAGTTCGTCTACAGCTCCACGGCGGCCTGGGCTTCGGAGTACGCCGCCGCCAACGGCATTCCCCATGCCACCGACGACTTCGACCGGGCCTGTGAGTGGCCGGCCGTGGACGCCGTCTTCATCTCGAGTGTCAACGAGCGCCACGCCTCCCAGACCATCGCCGCCGCTGCGGCCGGAAAGCACGTGCTGTGCGAGAAGCCGATGGCGCTCACGGTCGCGGATGGCCGCGCCATGATCGACGCCGCGGAGCGCCACGGCGTCGTGCTGGCGATCAACCATCACCTGCCCGGCGCCGACACGCACCGCACGATCCAGCGGCTCGTCTCGTCGGGCTCGCTCGGTGTGCCACTGGCGGTGCGCATCAGCTTCGCCATCATGGTCGGGGAGCGGTTCCACGGTTGGCGGGTGGAGGACCCGATCGGCGGCGGCGCCGTCCTGGACCTCACAACCCACAGCGTCTCGGTGGCACAGGCCATCCTGAGCGCCACCGCCACGGAGGCCGCAGCCGTCGCGGTCCGCCAGGGCCCGTGGGCGACGCCGGGCGACGGCGGCCCGCTGGACGCGGTGATGGCGGTGCTGCGCTTCGGCGACGTGCCGGTGCAGACCCACGACGCCTACACCGTCGAGCACTGCCCGACCACCGTGGAGGTCATCGGCGCCGAGGCCTCTGTGATTGCCGCCGGCGTCCTGGC
>JAPPKQ010000383.1 GCA_028819945.1 bacterium
GGCCCCCCGCCCCCCCCCCCCCCCCGCCCCCCCCCCCCCTTTTGGGGGGGGGCCCCCCCCGCGCCCCCCCGCCCCCCGGGGGGCGGCCCGCCGCCGCGCTAGGCCCGCGTGGGCAGCGCGACGGTCACCCGGCTGAGCGCGGTCGCGAGCCCGGCCTGGTTCTCCACCCAGACGTCGAGGTCGGCGAGGTGCTCGCCGTCCTGCACGTACTTGCGCGCGACCTCCCCGTGGAGCGTGTTCGTATCGCCGACGATGTTCGGGTGGCGGACCTTGCTGTCCATCCGCTTTAGCGTGCCGTCGTCGCCCATCCAGTCGGTGGCGATCTGGCTCATCCAGCACACGCGTTGCGGGCCGAAGTCGAACTGCCCCGGCATGTTGCGCCGCTGCTGGGCGTGCTTCGCGTCGAAGCGGCCGCCGCCGCCGAGGTCGGTCGAGCCCTCCGCCTCCAGCGCGGCGCGCTGCGATCGCCGGGTGCCGAGGACGCCGTGCGTGAAGAGGAAGAGCTCGGTGACCGTGTAGGTGCCCTTCTCCAGGCTGGGGATCGCCTCCCCCTGCACCACGTCCTCCCAGTAGCGCGGCTCGGCGCCGCGGCGCTCCCGCTCCCAGACCAGCGGGTCGGGCGCGATGTCCAGCGCCTGCCCCTTCGGCTCGCGGTCGTACTCGATGGTCTGGCCGCCGCCGAGGTTGCGGTAGCGCGCCATCAGCGTCGTCTTGGTCGCGACCAGTTCTTTGCGCTGGTTGTGGAACGTGACGATGCCGGTGCAGATGCAGAACGGGCCGATCCGCTCGCTGTGCTTGCGCGTGATCTCGCCGACCTGCTCCCGGGCCGTGATCACGTCGTCGCGCCAGATGGGGCGGTGGAACTCGATCGTGCCGCCGGCGTAGTTCATCGGGAAGTGGCGCGAGGAGAGCCGGGCGGGATCGATGGCGCCGTAGATGGCAGCGCGCACGCCCAGGCTGGCGGCGTAGATGAAGATCGGCGGCGCCGTGATCATGCCGAAGCGGCTCTGGGCCGCGTGCGCTTCGTCGCGCCAGAGGGGGTTGTAGTCACCCACGCCGTCGCCGCAGCGGCGGATGTTGTCGAGGCTGGCCTGCGTGCTCGCACCGCCGTGAAGCGTCTCGCCGCCGCCGCGACGGAACTCCTCCTCGAAGTCGTCGAGCGTCGTGATCGGGCTGGCGTCCGGCATGTTCCCTCCGTCGCGCGGGCGGTAGGCGGCCTTGTCCCAATGCGCCGGTCGCCGCGCGGCCGCGCGAGGGCCAACGTAGCAGAGCGTGCACCGGCCCATAGCGGCGGCACGCCCTAGACTCCAACGAATCGGCAGCGGACGACAGGCATGAACTACAGCCTCCAGACGTTCCGCGGCGACAACTTCGGCGGCCTCACGGCGGCCGAGGTGGGGCTGCCGGTGGCGCTGGCTTTCGGCGTCGCCTCGGGACTGGGGGCCGTTGCCGGGCTCTACGGGGCGATCGCGGTCGGCTTCTTCGCGGCCGTGTTCGGCGGCACGCGGTCGCAGATCTCGGGGCCCACGGGCCCGATGTCGGTGGCGATCGCGGTCATCGTCACCACCCACGCCGACGACCTGACCGAGGTCTTCACGATCGCCATCATGGCCGGCCTGATCCAGGTTTTGCTGGGCGTCCTGCGCATCGGACGGCTGGCGGTCTACACGCCGTACTCCGTGATCTCCGGCTTCATGTCGGGCATCGGCATCATCATCATCCTGCTCCAGACGCTGCCGTTCCTGGGCGCGCCGGTCACGACGGGCGGCCCACTGGACGCCGTGGGGATGTGGCCGGACCTGATCCCCGACATCAACTTCGGCGCCGTCGCCATCGCGACGGTCACGCTCGTCGTGGGGTTGACGTGGCCTCGACAGCTGCGCAAGTACCTGCCGCCGACGCTGGCCGCCCTGATCGCCGGGACGCTGCTGGGGGTGCTGGTCCTGACCGACACACCCGTCATCGGCGAGGTGCCGACCGGCCTGCCCGACCTGCGGCTGCCCGACCTCGGCGGCGGCGTCCTGCTCGACGCCGTGCAGCCGGCGATCATCATCGCGCTGCTGGGGTCCATCGACAGCCTGCTCACCTCCCTCATCGCCGACTCCATGACGCGCACGCGCCACAACCCCAACCGGGAGCTCGTGGGGCAGGGGATCGGCAACATGGCGGCCGGCTTCATCGGCGGCCTGCCCGGGGCCGGGGC
>JAPPKQ010000170.1 GCA_028819945.1 bacterium
GTCCCGAGGACCTCCGTCTCCCCCGCCACGCCCGCTGTCTCGGTCAGCGACGGATCGGCGCCGCTGACGGTGTGCTGGCCCACCCGGTTCGCGTCGAGGTCGACGCCGGGGCTCGCCGGTTCGATCATGTAGCCCGTCAGCGCCGGGAACTCGATGCGCCGGTCTCGGCGGCCGGGCATCGTGAACACCCGGTACCGGGGCTTCGGCGGCTGCGGGTCGGTCGAGCCGGTCACCGGCATGAAGTCGAACGGCACGCCCAGCACGTCGGCGAACTCCGGCGTGAGGCGGCCGTCACCGTCGAAGCTGTCGTAGTTGGAGCGGCGCAGCGCCCGGCCGGTCACCTGCTCGCACAGCAGTTGGGTGCCGAACGCCCGGAACCCCAGGATGTGGACCACGGTGCGGGTGTCCCAGCCCTCGGTGAGCATCGACACCGACACCACGCAGCGGATCTGCTCGCCCAGCCCGCCCGGACGGCCCACGGTGTTGAGGGCCCGGCGGATGATGTCGCGGTCGTCGCCGGTGGCGCCCGCCGCACGCAGTTGGGTGGCCTGGGCCTTCAGGGCCCGGCCCAGCTTGCTGGTAGCCGAGATGGTGTCGTCGCCCTCCATCTTGGAGTGGACCAGCAGGGTGCGGAGCCGGTCCTCGTAGCCCGAGCCGTCACTGCGGATGTTCGAGAACAGCTCGTAGGCCCCGGGGCGATGGGCGGCGGCGCCGTCGTCGGTGTGCTCCACCCAGCCGGCGATGTGGTGGTAGAGCGCCTCGGCGTTGGCGATGGTGTTGGCCACCACGATGAACACCGGTGGCGTGGGCAGGCCGTTGTCCTCCCACCGCCCGAGCGCCTCGGTGTACTGCTCGTACAGGGCACCGAGGGCGTCGGCCAGCACCGGCGGCGGGGGGCTGTCGCTACGGACCGTCTTGGGGTTGGTGTTGCGGTAGAGGTTGCGCCACGCCACCTCCCGGTCGTCGCTGTCGTCGTCCACCGGCACCCGAGGGATCTTCACCAGCCCCGACTCGATGCCGTCCATCAGCGGGAAGTCCGACACCACCCACGGGAACATCTCCGAGCGCGCCGAGGCCGAAGTCCGGATGAACATCGGCGTGGCGGAGAAGTCGTGCACCCGCCCCAGCCGGGCCCCCTCCCTCAGCGCCGCCAAGGCGCCGAACCACAGCGCCGCGCTCTTGGCCTCGTCCGCGTCGGCGCCGGTGCGGCGGCCCTCTGCAGGCAGGTAGCAGTGGTGCGCCTCGTCGTTCAGGACGCAGACCTTGGCCCGCTCGGGCAGACCCCGCAGGACGCGCCGCAGCATGGCGGCGAGGCTCTCGGGGTCGCCGCCGGCATCACCTCGGCGCAGCAGGCGGCGGGCGTCGCCGCTGGCCTCGCCCAGCCGGTCCCGGCACTGGAACGCCTGGAAGTTCACGACCCGCAGCCTCACCCGACCCAGGTCGCCGCGCAGGCCCGCCGGCACCAGCGACAGCTCGTCGTACACGTTGTCGGGGTTCGACGGATCCAGCACGGCGAGGCGCTCGCGCACCGTATGGCCCGGCGTGATCGCCACGAACGTGGTGAAGTACCGCCCGGCGTGGCGCCGGTTGCCGCCCGCGGCGACGTTGGCGGCGTTCCAGGCGATGACCATGCCCATGACCGCGGTCTTGCCGGTGCCGGTGGCCATCTTGGTGCAGTAGCGGACGATGCCGTCGTTGTGCTCCCGGGCGGCGTCCTCAATTGCGACGCGGGCCGGATGGTCGCTGCGAGCCACCTCGGTGATCCAGATCAGCGTCTCCAGCGCCTCCACCTGGGCGAAGAACAGCCGCGGCACATTGTCCTCGCTGTGCCAGTGATGCAGCAGGCGTCGTGACACGGCCGTCGAGCCTCGGTAGCCGCTGTCGCGCCAAGCGTCGACGTACTGGCGGATCTCGTTGACGGCGCGGTTGAGGTTCTCCGGGCCGAGCACCAACTGCTCGACCACCTCCTCTCGCGGTCTGGGCACCGGCAGCAGCGCGATGCTGGGGCGGCGCCTCTCGACGACGAGGTTCGTCGCCCGGTTGTCGATCCCCAGTTCCCAGTGGCGAGCCGGCTTCTCATACGGCGTGTTCAAGACCGGCTGGGAAACCGGGTCAAGCAACGACACGCCCGCCCCGGATATCGGAACCTTTCATCGGACTCCTGTCAAAGAACTTCACAGCTCAGCACGAGCCCCGG
>JAPPKQ010000423.1 GCA_028819945.1 bacterium
CAGTTGGGAAATGGCAGCTCCCGCCGCCCAGATCAACGCCACCCACGCAGCCGCCGGCGCTCTCGAAGCCGATCACGCCATGCTCGAACAGATCGTCAAGCCGATCTGGAGCGGCCTGTCGGACATGGACCGCGCGTTCCTGTCGGCGATGTCGCTCGACGACACCGACTCAGAGACCACCCGCGTGGCGCGGCGCCTTCAGAGATCGCCCAACTACGCGCAGACCTACCGGCGCCGCCTCATCGACGCCGGGGCCGTCGAACCCGCCGGCCGCGGCAAGGTCCGATTCAGCTACCCGCAGATGCGTCCCTGGCTGCGCTCCCAGCAGTAGCAGCATGCCTGCGGGGGCGCGGCCGGCCGGCGCTGCTGGTGGCGCTGGACGGGCAGGAGCGGGAGACCTTGGAGCGTTGGGCGCGGCGCCCGTCCTCCCCATCACCGAAGAAGACATTGGGGTCGTCTGCTGGATGGCGGTCCTACGCGCAGGAGGGTAGGTGCGGCAGACCTGGTTGACGCGCCAGGTCTCGCTGTACTCGCCGAAGGAGCCTCTCCGGGCCATCGCTCAGCCTTGTGTGAACGCGATGACGGTGACGATGAAGACCGCGGCGACGAGTGTGCCGTGGAAGGTCGAGAGCGTGCGGGAGACGACGACGCTGCGCCATCTCTCGGCGGTTTGGAACGGGCCCGTGTCCATGCCGTAGTTGACGTCGGCCTCGTCCACGGCGCGAGCGCGGTCGTAGAGCCTCCGGAAGAGCCTCTCCTGGCGGAGGTAGTAGCCGTCGAGACCCCAGAACACCACCGCGGGCAGGAAGGCCACAGGCAGGATCCAGTCCTCGGAGCTGCTGGCGGCCACGGCGAGGAGGGCCGACACCAGCAGCACGCTCCACCCCTTCAGCAGGAACGAGTTCTGCGCCAGGCGGTTGATGACCCTTCGGATCATCGCCAGATGGGCCTCGCGCTCGCCCGCTATTGCCGAATCCTGCCGAGCGGTGCTGCGCTCGGTAGGCGGGGCGAGGCTCACGCTCCAAAGATCGAGTAGCTCGGGGGCGGCTGGCCAGTAGTGAGAGAAACATAATGAAACTGATTAGAATAAAGTCATATGGAAGGCCATGTGCGCACCCCGGCAGTTCGGGCTATCGTGGTGCCTCGTTCGAGGCCGCGGCGGCGCTGCCGCGGGAGGGGAGGCGACTGTGAGTTCGCTGGCGGGGGAGGCGACTGTGGGCACGCTGGCCGGGGTGGATCCTGCTGTGGCGTACCCTGCCACCGAGACGGTGCCTGAGTCGCCGCGGCACTCGCGGGCGCGCTTCTTGGCCTACGGGGCTCTGAGCGCGCACTTCGCGGGGCGGCCGGGCTGCTTCGTGGGCCAGGACCTCAACGTGTACTACCGGCCGGTGCCGCGCACGGCGGTCGTGGCCCCCGATGTGCTGGTGTGCTTCGGCGTCGACGCCGGCGCCCTCGAGGACGACTGCAGCTACCGGCTCTGGGACGCGGGCTCGCCGCCGGCGTTCGTGTTGGAGATTGCCTCGGGGAAGACCCACCAGAGGGACTCGGAGCAAAAGCCCGGCATCTACCTGGAGGTCGGCGCCAGCGAGTATTGGCGGTTCGACCCCTCCGGCCTGGACCTGTTCACCCCGGCGCTGCAGGGCGACCGCCGGGTGGGCGACGCCTGGGCGCCGATTGCGGTGTGCCCCGACGGCGAGGGCCGCCTCAGCGGCCACAGCGCCGTGCTGGGCCTGGACCTGCACGCCGAAGAGCGCTGCCTGCGCTTCAGAGACTCCCAGACCGGCCGATGGCTGCCCAACCCCGAGGACCTCCAGCACACACTCGAAGCCACCCGCCAACAGCGAGACGCCGAGGCCGCCGCCCGCCGCGCCGCCGAGGCGGAACTCACCGCCCTGCGCGCCCGACTGAACGACGAGTAGTAGGCCCGAGCGCCGCAACCGGGCGCACGCGGCGGGCCGGGGCTCACGGATTCCAGAGATCGATCAGTCCGGTGGCGGCGAACCAGTGGCGGGCTCTTCCGGGGCGCCCGGCGGGTTTTGGTGTGGCGCCGGGGGCGCCGGGGGTGTTTTGGGGTGTCAGTGGGGGGTGTGGAGGGTGAAGGTGCCGTGGTGGTGTGCGATGCCGAGGTTGGTGAGGCGCGTGAGGTTGACGGCCGCGGCGCGGACGGTGAGCCATTGGTGGTTGGCGGCTGTGCCGC
>JAPPKQ010000074.1 GCA_028819945.1 bacterium
CCGCGAAGCCGAGGCCCGTGATGCCGCCGGCCAGCAGCATCGTCAGCCCCGACTGCGCCTGCGCCAGCAGCAGCATCCCCGCCGCCGCGACCAGCAGCCCCACCACGGCCACGCGCACCCGCCCCACCCGGTCGGAGATGCGCCCCGCCGTGGGACGGACCAGCACCGTCATCACGCCCATCACGAGGAAGAACAGCCCCACGTTGCCCAGGTCGCGCTCCTTGCCGAGCAGGGGCAGGAACGTCGCCGCCGCCGACCAGGCGACGGTGATGGTGCGGAAGATCGCCTGGGGCAACCCCCCCCCCCGCGGGGGCCGGGGGGGGGGGGCGGCGCCCGCGCCGGCCGGCGCCCCGCGCGGCTCCTGCACGCCGACCGTGAAGGCCAGCGTCGCCAGCGCCGTCACGGCCGAGACGATGAACACCGCGTCGAAGCCCCAGGCGTCGGCGATCACGACGCCCAGCGCCGGCATCGTGATCTGCGCGCCCGAGGCGGCCATCCCGAAGAAGCCCAGCCCCTCGCCGCGGCGCGACGCCGGGATGATCTCCGCCGCCAGCGCCGTGGCCGGCGTCGGCCAGAGCGCCATGCCGGTGCCCTGCACCAGCCGCAGCGCCAGCAGCGACCACACGTCCTGCGAGAACACCATCAGGAACAGCGCCAGCGCGAAGACCAGCGTCGCCAGCCGCATCATCAGCAGCCGCCTGCCCTGGTCGCACCAGCGCCCCACGTGGGGCCGCATCAGCAGCGGCAGCAGCCCGAAGGTCCCCACCACCAGCCCCACCTGCCACTCCTCGCCGCCGATCTCGTCGATGTAGTCGGGCAGCACCGACAGCAGGTACATGAAGCTGGCGAAGAAGCTGAACGTCCCCAGCGTCGTGAGGACGTAGTCGCGGGTGAACAGCGGGGGCCGGCCGGGGTCGGGTTGGGTCACCGGGGCAGTATCGCGCATCCGGCCGGGTGGGGCCGTCTCGCCGGGCTCCCAGCCGCCGATTCCGTGCGCTCCGGGCCGCTCACCGGGCCTTCGGGCGGTAGTCCGTCGGGTCGAGGCACGCCTCGTAGGTCGCCTTGTCGATCCGAACCCAATTGGTGCCGGGAACGCCCCGCCGCGAGACGCCACGACCGGCCGGGAAGCAGGACTCGAAGACCAACTGCCGCCCCTGCGCTTCGGCGATCTCCTTTGCGAAGCGCACCGCCGGTCCAAAGTCCCAGTCCTGACTGACGATGATCGCCGCCTCGTACCGCCGCTCGTAGGTTGCGCGGACGAGGTCGAGGGCCAAGCTCACGTCGACGCCCTTCTCTTGCCCCGCCGCACTCACTCTGCCCCGATAGACGTAGATGCCCTGGCTCTTCATGTGCCGGATCTTGCTCGACCAGAAGCCGTGCCAGAACAACTGCTTGGCCCCGGTTCTGGGATCGGGGACACCCGTGTAGAAGCGGACTTCCGCCAGGGTGCGCCCCGGCACGCGGCCGACTAGCGCGCCCGCCAGCTTCTCCACGTCGTAGCTCGGCCACGCGTACGGTGTCGATGCCCCGGACGCCCACGCCGTCCGCGCCATGTGGTAGAGGTTCTGCCCGTCGATTATGACGATGGTGCGCACAAAAAAACACCCGCCCGGGGGTCCGGCCGAAGCCACGACCCAGCGGACGGGGTGGAATTCTTGTTCAGCCTACAGTTCCCGTCCGCGCCTCGTCAACCCTACCCCCTCCGAGGGGGACGATCGCGCACCAAAAAAAACACCCGCCCAGGGATCCAGCCGAAGCCACGACCCAACGGACGGGGAGGAAATCCGCTCCAGCGTAGCATCCGGCGACCTGTTTCGCCACCGATCCCCTCCGGTCCCCCTCACCCTAACCCTCTCCCCCGGGAGAGAGGATCGGAGGCCCCCCTCTCCATCGTCCAGATGGAGAGGGGGTGAGGGGGTGAGGTTGCCCCCGCCGCTAGGGGCGGTACGTCGGGCCGACGCCGGGGCCGAGCTGCGTCTTGATCACGCCCTGCGCCATATCGACGAAGTCGCACAGCAGCGACCGCGTCTCGCGCGGGTCGATCAGGTCCAGGCCGCTGGCCTCGGCCGTGCGGAAGGGCGACGTCAGCCGGCGCAGCCCGTCCTCGATCTCCGCCCGCTTCGCGTCGGGGTCGGGCGCCTCGGCGATGACGCGGCGGAAGGCGGCGTCGGTGCCGCCCTCGATGTGCATCG
>JAPPKQ010000304.1 GCA_028819945.1 bacterium
TGGCCCGCAACTGGGCGCTGGTCTACGTGGGCAACCTGATCGGCGCCCTCGTCATCGTGGTGCTGATCTTCTACAGCCGCTGGTGGGAGCAGGGAGGCCTGTCGTTCTCGGTCTTCTCGGTGACGGCGGCCGACGCCAAGGTGAACCTCCCCTTCGAGGTCGCCTTCCTGCGGGGCATCGTGGCGAACATGCTGGTGTGTCTGGGCGTGTGGATGGCCACCGCGGGCCGTTCGGTCACCGACAAGCTGCTGGCGGTGTCCCTGCCGGTCACGGCCTTCGTCGCAGGCGGGTTCGAGCACTCCGTCGCCAACATGTTCTTCCTGCCTTTCGGGGCGCTCGTGGCCGGCGATCCCGACGCTCTGGCGGTCGCCGGGCTGACCGCGGCGGACGTGAGCCGTCTGGACGCGGCCGGGATCGCTTCGAATCTCGTGGCGGTCACGCTGGGCAACATCATCGGCGGCGTCGTGGTGGGCTTGGCCGACTGGACGGTCCACCTGCGACGCCGCGCCACCGCAGCCGCTGCGGCGGCAACGGGCGGAGGACCGACCGGCGCCTCGGCATCGACCTCCGAGAAGCCCGGTCGACACGGCTCTGGGCGTCTTCCCCGAAGGGCAGCCGACTGAGCCTCGGCCAGCCGGCCGGGCAGCGAGACCGCATGCGGCCGCTGCCGGGCGGGCGTCGCTGCGTCTGTAGGGTTTGTTCATAGTGGATGAGTTGGTTGACCTCGTTGCGGGCCGTGCGGTGGTCGAGGGGTTCTGCGGGTCATCCTGGCCGGGTCTGGCGTTTTGGCGTTTCGGCGGCCCGGGGCGGGCCTGCGACGAGGTCGTGGAGTCGCTGTCGATCTGTGTGGTCGTGCAGGGTCGCCAGCGGGTCCGGCTTGATGGCCGGGCCTGCGTCTGCGGTCCTTGCGATCTCGTGGTTCTGGCGCAGGGCGAGCGGTTCGTGGCCGACGTGGTCGAGGCTTCTGGGGACAGGCCGCTGCTCGCTGTGGTGCTGCGGATCGATCCCGCGGTCGCGGTCGGGTTGCACGGCGAGATCGAACGGTGTTCGGGCGGGTCGCCCCCCCCCTCGCCGGATGCGCCACCGGGCAGCGGGCAGGCCGAGGGGGGCCCGCTGGGCCGCGAGTTCGCGGGCGCGCTGGCGCGGTTCGTCCGCTCCACCGACGGCGAGGTGGACCGTCGGGTCCTGGCACCGCTGGCCCTGCGGGAGGTCACCTACAGGGTGTTGCGGGCCGCGGGCGGGGCTGCTCTGGCCGTGGCGGCGCACCGCGAGAACGCCGGCGATCGGGTCGCCGCGGCGATCGCGTTCATGCGGGACGAACTGGCCCGGCCGATCAAGGTGGAGGACATGGCGAAGCGTGTGTCGATGTCGGTGTCGGGGTTCGCGCACCTCTTCAAGGAGGCCACCGGTTCGGCGCCCTACCAGTACCTGAAGAGGCTGCGGCTGGACCGGGCGCGGGCGCTGTTGGTGGAGGAGAACCTGGCGGTGGGCGACGCGTGCGGGGCCGTGGGTTACGGCTCGGTCAGTCATTTCGTCGCCGAGTTCAGGCGCCACTACGGCGAGACGCCGCGCGCTTACGCCGCCAGGCTGCGGCACCTGAGGGAACCGCTCCCGCCTGTCGCCGCGCGTTGAGGAGCGGCGTCCGGCGCCGCCCCCTGGCGGGCGGCGGGTGGTGCCGGGTGGTGTTCGCGGGGCGCAGCCCGTGAGTTGCTGTCGGTTTCGCGCGGTCGCCCCGTCGTTGTCGGCCACCTATCTGATCGATATGTAGTATCTCAGCTAGATATTATCGTAAAGCTGCTACAGCTGTGCTAGAAATGCCGCGTCGGCCGAGGGCCGGCGTCCCCGGGTGGGCGGCGCAGAGGAGCGTGCCATGGGTAGCGGTTGTGTGCAGCGTCGGTGGGCGTTCGTGTCGTGGGCGGTCTGTGTGGCGTTGTTCGCCGGCGGGGTGTTGGTGCCGGCGGGGGGTGCGGCGGGGCAGGACTCCGGCGGGGTTCCTCCGGCGGGTTGTGTGGTGGCTCTGGGGGCGCTTGCGGCGGGGTCGGTGGTGACCAGGGAGGGGTCGTGGGACGGCGGCGGCGGGTGCCGGTCGGCGAACGCGGGGGCGGGGCGGGCGTGGGGCGGGTGTTTTGGTTGACGGGGTGTGTGGCGGTGGGGGGGGGGGTGAGCCCGGGGGGCAGCAAAGCCGACCCCC
>JAPPKQ010000483.1 GCA_028819945.1 bacterium
CTCCACTACCGGCCGCCCGTCGACGAGCAGGGAGACTTCCGCGGGCGGGGCGCCTTCCGGACGGGTGCTGGCGACGGTCAGGGTCACCTCCGCGCCGGCGGGAACCATGAGCGAGGCTTCGTCGGAAGTCCACCGGAAGGTGCCGTCCCCGCGCGTATCGGGCTCCGCCTCGTGGAAGCCGCGCATCGTGAACACGAAGGTGTCGTCCGGCGGGTTGCCGATGTCGACGGTCGGCGTCTCGCGGCGGGTGATGCGCCACACCAGCAGCCCGATCCGGGGCCGGTAGACCCCCTCGGGCGCCCGGTCCCGCGTGATCTCGAGCATCGGGAGCTCGATGTTCGCAGCCCGCATCTGGGACAGGACCAGCGTGGGAGCGGGGAACCGCAGGGGATCCCCCGCGGCGAAGGCCAGGAACACGGGCCGGTCGCTCGCGAGCCAACCCAGGATGGCCCGCTCCAGCAACGGAGCGTTCGGGTTCGGGTGCTGCACGAGGACGGTGTCGATGTCGTGGAGGTAGGCCAGCGAGGTCGACAGATGCGTGCCCGCCAGCGTCGGGCTCGTCACGACCACCGCGTCGGGCGGGAACCGGTTCGCGATCTCGTCCACCTGGGCGACCGCGCCGCGCCAGATGGGCTCTCCCGCCAGCGCCAGCGTCGGGCGCGCCACCAGGGCGACGAGCAGCAGGCCCGCCACGGCGGCCGCCCAGCCCCGGAAGATCGGCGCCACCCGATCCAGGGACGCCGCCAGACCCATCGAGATCGCCACCATGAGCAGCGGAAGGACCACCGGAACGAAACGGCGCATCGCCCAGATGTGCACCGACGGCTCCAGCGGATTCCACAGATACTGCAGGCCCACCACCAGCAGCAGCGCGACCAGGAGCGTGGCGCCCGGGTCGCGGGACGCGCGCCCGGCCATCAGCCACAACACCGCGCCCCCCCCGGCCGCCCGCCGCGGCCCCCCCAGGTTACAGCAGAAACACCCCGCCCTGTGGTGCCCCCCCCCCCCCCCCCCCCCCCCCACGACAGGTACCAGCTCAACCACGCGGCCGTGTCGTCCACGCGCCCGTTCGTCGTCGCGACGTAGTTGACCGCGTAGGCGGCGACGAGGGCGGCCAGAGCCAGCCCCCCGGCCCGCTCCCGGTCCCTCGCCGACCGGCGCAGCAGCACCATCACCCCGCCGAGGATGGCCAGCACCGCCAGCACGGCCAGGACGATCTGAATCGCTCCCGACGCCTGGAGCAGCCGGCTCAGGTAGGACGTCCTGATGAGGTACTCGACGTACGGCCGGTAGTGGGAGGCGAACGCGAGATAGTGCGTGAAGTTGTGCAGCAGCAGCAGGCCGAACGAGACGAGCAGGTAGGGGAAGTACCGAATGCCGAGGTCGCCGCGTTCGGGTCGTGCGAGGAGGCGCCAGGCGACGTACGCGACCAGAGCGACGCCCAGCAGCACGATGAGGTCCACCTTGGCGAAGCAGCCCAGCCCGAGGAACAGGCCGCTCGCGAACGCCCATCTCGGCGCCCGGTCCCGCAACGCCACCACCCAGGCCAGGAGCCCGCTCAGGACCAGCCACTGCGCCAGCATCTCCGGGACCGGCAGCCGCCCGAACCAGGCCTGCGGCATCGCCACGAGGGTGAGGGCGACGGCGAGCCAGCCGTAACGCCAGCCGACGAAGTGCGCGGCGACGAGCAGCAGGGCGCCGACGCTGAGCATCGCGAACGCCGGCGCGACGTAGAGCGCCCCGTGCATCGACGACAGGTCGTAGAAGAGCGCCGTGAGAACGGGAAACAGCGGCGAGAATCCCGCCGTCACCGTCGGGTCGCCGATGTCCGGAATCTGGAATCCGCCCGGAAACCGCGCGTAGTCGCCGGTCGCGTCACCGCGTATCCGGTTGTCGAACAGCTCTGCCCGCAGGTCGACCGGAAGCTGCCGGACCAGCTCGTCGTCGAACACGAGGCGGCCGGTCTCGGCGATCTGGCGCCCGAAGCCGACGTACACCGTCGCGTCGCCGCCGGAGACCACCGCCTCGAACGGCGGCAGGAAGGCCACGCCGCACAGCAGCAGCAGTCCCCCGAACCCCGCCGCTGCCCGCAGCGTGAACCGTCCGCGGCGCGCCGCCGCCCGCCCCGTGCGGATGGCGTCATGGAGAGCGCCGACGGCGACGACGGCGATGACGGGAAGGACCAGCCA
>JAPPKQ010000213.1 GCA_028819945.1 bacterium
CGTGCCCGGGGAGTGGAGCCGGTAGCGGTGTCGATCGATCCCGAGCGGACTGCCGACGTCCATGGCGTCGAGGCGGTGGCTCATCGCTCGCCCCTGGACAGCGCGGCGCTGCGCCGGTCGCTGGGCAGTGCGCAGGCCATGGTCCTCTCCGGAGGCGTGGTGCAGTCGGAGACATCGCCGTGGAACATGTGGTTCCATATGTCACGCCTTCGCGCCTACAGGCGGTCGGTGCCGGCGCCATCCGATCACGGGCGAGCGCGGGCCGTGGTTGCGGCCATCGGCCTGGGAGCGGGACACGTCCGGGGCGCCAGTGGCCGGCGCATGGCGGTCACAGAGATGCGCCGGGCCTGTCACGTCGTGACAAGAGACGCCGACTCGGCGCGACGCCTGCGCGACTGGGGCGTGCCCGACGTGGCAGTCGGCGCCGACCCGGTGCTGGCCGGAGACGCCGCGCTCGTCACGAGCCGGGCGGCTACGACCCGACCGCCGCCCTCGCGCCCCCCGGAACCGACGGGCTCGACACATTCCCGCCGCGACGCCACCGACACGATCTGCGTGATCCTGCGCCCACCGAATCGCCGGGGCATCCGCACCGCGGCGGCGAAGGCCCGCACGTCCTGGCAGCCATGGACGGATCAACTGGCGCGATCTCTGGACGCGCTGGCCGAACGCAGCGGCATGACGTTGCGCCTATTGCCCTTTCAGCCGAGCCAGGACACCCCCATGCTCGCGGCGCTGCAACATCAGATGAGAACGGACGCAGAGCTGGTCACGCTCAACATCGACAATGTGCTCGCCGAGGTCGCCCGGAGTCGCTTCGTGGTCACCATGCGCTATCACGGCGCCATCGCAGCTCTGCTCAACGATCAGGCCGCGGTGGTGCTGGACTACTCTCCAAAAATGAGATCGCTCGCCGCCGAAGGCGGAGGCTGGGCCTCACTCGTCGACCTGGCTCCGCTCGACGCCGGACGCTTCGAGCCCCGCACGCTGATCGACGCGACGAATGAGGCGCAGGACAAGTCGCACCGGACGGCCGAGGCACGTGGCTTGCTGCGGGCGCGCCTGAAGGTCAACGACGCCGCTCTCGACGATCTGCTCGAGCTGATCCAGTGACCTGCTGACGCAGCGTTGAGCCAAGCCGTCCGACGACAGGCCGCCCGATGACAGGCCACCCCGAGCCACGCCGTCCGACGACAGGCCGCCCGTGGCAGCGACGCCTTCTGAAGTGGCTGAGGATCGCATACCTCGCCCTGCTCGCCGCCGCCGTGCCCGTGCTGGTGCTGGCGCGGCGGGACGAGGTGGCCGACCTGCTCGGAGACCTCGCAGGGGCCAGGCACACGCTTGTGGCGGCGTCGTTGGCGGCGGGGTTCGTACTGATAGCGCTGAGCGCGTACTTCTGGCTCGTGAGCCTGCGCATACTCGGCCAGCGCCCGAGTATGCGCGATCTGACCCTCACCGCGGCCCGTTCCCTGCCGGCGAGGTACGTGCCGCTGATGGTCACGTTCGCGATCAGCCGCGTGGCTCTGATGCAGCGCCGCGGCGTCCCAGCGGCGCCGCTCGCCCTTACCGCTGCGCTCGAGATGGCGGTGAGCCTTGCCGTCTCGGTGGCCTATGGCCTGGTGCTGTTCGGCTGGGCCGGTGGGCTGCCCGGAGGCCTGGCAATCCCGATCGTCTCCGCGGTCGGGGTGATTATCGCCGCTTCGCCGCCGGTGGCGGGACGTGCCGTCGCGGCGGTGGCGCGGTGGCGCGGCCTGGACAGCCTGGCCCCGGTCAGCGGCTTCACGTGGCCGGGCTATCTGCACATGATCGCGGCATCGGCCTGCTACTGGACTTCGGCAGCCGCCGTGTTCTGCCTGTACATGCGCGCCTTCGAGGCCGCCGACGGCTTCTCCACGGCGCGCCTCGCCGGTGCCTTCGTGCTCACCTGGGGAGGCCTGCGGTTCCTTTCTGTGATCGCGCCGCAGGGAATCGGTGTGGTGGAGGTGACCGTCCCGTCGCTGCTCGGTGCAGCCGATCCCCTGGCTCTCGGCCTACTGATATTCGGCTTCAGGCTGGTGTTGTTGTTGCGCGACCTGCTGGCCGCGGCCGTCTCGGAGCTCCTCGCGGCGAGGCGCAAGCCGATCGCAGCGGATCCGGTGCAGCCTTCGGAGGGCACGGAGCCGTGATCCACGTCTTCGTCGGCACACTC
>JAPPKQ010000152.1 GCA_028819945.1 bacterium
GCTCGACCTCGCTGGTGCCGATGCCGAAGGCCAGCGCCCCGAAGGCGCCGTGAGTGGAGGTGTGGCTGTCGCCGCAGACCACGGTGCTGCCCGGCAGGGTGAGGCCCAGCTCGGGGCCGATGACGTGGACGATGCCCTGGCGGTCGTGGCCCATGGGGTACAGCGGCACGCCGAAGGTGGCGCAGTTGGCCCGCAGCGACTCCAGCTGGCGGCGAGACACGGCGTCGGCCACCGGGCCGCTGATGTTGGTCGTGGGCACGTTGTGGTCCTCGGTGGCCACGGTGAGGTCGGGGCGGCGGACCGGGCGCCCGGCCATGCGCAGCCCGTCGAAGGCCTGCGGGGAAGTGACCTCGTGCACCAGGTGCAGGTCGATGAACAGCAGGTCGGTGCCGTCGTGGCCGGCGTGGACGACGTGGGCGTCCCAGACCTTCTCGCTGAGCGTGCGGGCGGCGGCCGCCATCAGTGGCGGTCCTCGGCGGCCAGGACGGCCACGACGGTGACCTCCACCTGGCCGGCGGGCGCCTCGTAGCGAACCACGTCGCCGGGCCGGGCGCCGATCATGGCCCTGCCGAGCGGCGCGGAGGGCGACACCACGTCGTAGTCCTCGTGGCGCTCCTCGATGCTGCCGATGAGGTAGCGCTCGGTGTCCTCGTCGCCCTCGAAGCGGAGGTCCACCAGCGAGCCCACCGCCGCGCAGCCGGCGGGCCCGTCGCCGGGCGACACCACGACCGCGTTCTCGAGCAGCGCCTGGATCTGCTGGATGCGGCCCTGCATCTTGCCCTTCTCCTCGCGGGCGGCGTGGTAGTCGCCGTTCTCGGAGAGGTCGCCGAGCGCCCGGGCGGCGGCGATCTGCGCCGTGATCTCGTCGTTGGCCGGCCCGGTGAGGTGGGCGAGTTCCTCCTGCAGGCGCGCATAGGCGGCACGGGTCAACTGCGGGGCGTCCATCGCATCAATCTACTGACCAGGGACCTGGACCGGCCAAGACGGTCGAACCCATGGATTCCGGCCTGCGCCGGAATGACGGGTGGAGGGCGGCGGCCGCCCGGGCAGGCGCCGGTCAGCGGGCACCACGGGTAAAACGCCCGGTAGATTGTTCGCATGGCAACTCATCGCATCGGGGTTCTGGCAGGCGACGGCATCGGTCCGGAGGTCGTCGGCGAGGGCCTGAAGGTCGTCGAGGCCGCCGGCGTGAGCTTCGACACGGTGGACTACGATCTCGGCGGCGAGCGCTACCTGCGCGACGGCACCGTGCTGCCCGACAGCGTGGTGGAGGAGTGGAAGACCCTCGACGCCATCTACGTGGGGGCGGTGGGCACACCCGACGTGCCGCCGGGCGTGCTGGAGCGGGGCCTGCTGCTGCGGATGCGCTTCGAGCTGGATCTGTACATCAACCTGCGCCCCTTCCGGCTGCCCGAACGCAACATCGACATGGCCGTCATCAGGGAGAACACCGAGGGCGCCTACGCCGGCGAGGGCGGCTTCCTGCGCAAGGGCACCCCGCACGAGATCGTGACGCAGGGCTCGGTGAACACCCGCATGGGCGTGGAGCGGGCCATCCGTTTCGGCTTCGAGCTGGCCTCCAAGCGGCGGCGCCACGTCACGCTGGTGCACAAGACCAACGTGATGACCTACTCCGGCGACCTGTGGTACCGCACGTTCGAGGAGGTCGCCGCCGAGTACCCCGACTACAGCACCGCCTACAACCACGTGGACGCCGCCTGCATCTACTTCGTGGACTCGCCCGACCGCTACGACGTGATCGTCACCGACAACCTGTTCGGCGACATCCTCACCGACCTGGGCGGGGCGGTCAGCGGCGGCATCGGCAAGGCCGCCTCGGCCAACCTGAACGCCGCCGGCACGGGGCCGTCGATGTTCGAGCCCGTGCACGGCTCGGCCCCCGACATCGCCGGGAAGGGCATCGCCGACCCGAGCGCGGCGATCCTGTCGGCCGCCATGATGCTGGAGCACCTGGGCGAGGCCGCCGCCGCGGCCGCCGTGGACCGCGCCTGCATGGCCGGCTACGGCAGCGTGCAGGGCACCGGCGCCATCGGCGACGCCATCGCCGCCGCGGTGTAGGAACCTCGTGATGACCGGGCACCACGAGAGGAGCCGACGGAAGCGCTTCGACGCGGACGGCGGCATTCTTCCCGTCGAAGTACTCGGGGGAGTGGCCCGCGC
>JAPPKQ010000428.1 GCA_028819945.1 bacterium
ATCTGGGAGAAGTCCAGGATCCTGATCCCGGAGAGGGGCTGATCGACCGGTTCGCCGGCCAGTGGATTCCGGCCCCGGATCGAGTCCGGGGCAGGCTCTTCGCCGGAATGACGAGCGGGGGCGCCGGAATGACGAGCATGCTCCTCAGCCACCATGCCAGGCGCTTCTCAACTCGCAGCCGGGCGGGCCCGCGGGGACGGTAGGTCGCCGGGATCGGCTCCCTGGGTGCGCAGCCGGCGCTGTATGGCGGCCACGTCCGCCTTGCGCACGGTGACGCCGGTGTCGAGCGCCTCCGAAGCGGCCACCCCGGCTGCCTCGCCCATCGCCATGCATGGCGGGATCTCTCTCGACAGCTTCTGGGCCTCGGGTGTCACCGAGTAGTGGCGCCCCGCCACCAGCAGTTGCTCCACGCCTCGGGGCAGCATGGCCCGATAGGGGGTGTAGTAGCCGCGGCCCCGGGCCACGCTGTCGGCGAAGTGCGCCCGGTTGACCACGTCGTCCTTGGTGACGACGTACTCCCCCTCGATCAGGCGGGACTGGCGCACGCCGATCTGCGGTGCCACGTCCAGCACCACCGCCTTATCGAAGCCGGGGTAGTGCCGGCGTACGTAGTCCACGGTGGCGGCGATCTTCTTGCGGCCCTCACGGTCCGCCTCGGTGAGGTCCTCGACGCTCAGGCCGCTGTAGCCGGTCATGTGCGGGCAGTTGCACCACACCACGCCCGGCAGCGGCGTCTTCAGCCACCACAGCGCCCACGAGCCGCCGAGGATGCGCCGCGTCGCCCGGTTCACGGCGTGGCACTCGGCGGGTTGCTCGAACTCGAAGCGCTCCGCGGCCTCGGTGTCCACGTTGCCGAGGCGGAACACCGTCGTGACCATGTAGGAGCCCTCCACGAACGGGGCACCGGCGCCTGCGGCAACGTCCCCGTCGCCGCTGGCATCGATGACCACGTCGCCCAGGACGGCTTGCGGGCCACCCTTGGTCTCGCAGATCACACCCCTGATGGTGTCGCCGTCCATGATCGGCGCCGAATACCACGAGTGGAGACGTACGTCGATGCCCGCCTCCTCCGCGAGGTCGTTGGAGACCCGCTTCCAGCCGTCGGGATCGAAGGCCACGGCGTAGACGATGGACTTCTGTGGCCCCTTGGCGTACAGGTCGAACAGCCCCCAACGCGACCAGCGCCTCCACATCTCGTCGCTGAGGACCCGGTCCTCGGGTGGGGGATACACCGCCAGCCCGTGAGTCTCCAAGCGTTCCACCATCTCCTGGGCGATGCCGGACACGGTGATCTCCTCGGCCCCGTCGGCGAAGTCGTCGAGCACCAGCACCATGCCGCCCGCGGCCAGGCCGCCGAGGTAGGCGTAGCGCTCCAGCAGGGTGACGCTCGCCCCGTTGCGGGCGGCAGCGACCGCCGCGGCCAGACCGGCCGGTCCGCCGCCCACTACTACCACGTCGCTGCGGGCCACCACGGGGGCGTCGGCTGCCGGCCGGGCGACGGCGCCCATGCTCAGAAACTCGGCGGGGTGACGACCCACAGCGAGACGGAGGTCACGTCGCCGGGGTTCTCGTACCAGTGGGGGATCGTCGAGCTGTAGGAGATCGAGTCGCCGGCCTCCAATACGTAGTGCGCGCCGCCCACGTTCACCGCGTGGGTGCCCTCCAGCACGATGCCGAACTCCTCGCCGTCGTGCACGAACGGGGTGTCCTCGGTGGAGTAGCCCGGCTCGGTCACGATGCGGATGGCCTCGAGCGCGCTGTCGAGGCGGGCGGTGAGCAGTTCGGCGAGCACGAGATCGTCGTTGTCGCCCAGGTTCAGCCGCCGCCGCTCCGAGCGCCGTACCACCGGCGAGGAGGTCTGCTCACCGGCCATCAGTCGCGCCACGGGGATGCCCAGAGCGTGCGCCACCTGCACGAGCGTGTTGAACGACGGGTTGCCCTGGCCGCGTTCCACCTGCGAGAGCAGCCCGGCGCTCACACCCGCCTGGGAGGCGAGTTGCTCCAGCGTCCGGCCGCGCAGCTTCCGCAGACGCTTGATCTCGGTGCCGACGGCCTGCACGGTGAGCGGGGGTCGCTCCGAACCGGCCCCGGGCGCGGCGGCACCCGACGCGTGCCAGTGCAGGGTGTCACTATCGTGCGCGGTCGGGTGCATCACGGCCTCCTTCACTAAAATATAGTATT
>JAPPKQ010000271.1 GCA_028819945.1 bacterium
GGGTTGACCGACTGGGCGCCCTGGGTGTACCCGGCGAGGGCGGTGCGCTCGATCGGGAACGTCGGGCCGGTTATGTAGCCGATCTTGCCGGACTTCGAGAGTGTTCCGGCGATGACGCCCATCGGATAGGTGGCCCAGCCGTAGACCGTGACGTAGCCGTAGACGTTGTCGGGCACGTCGCCCTGCGCGAAGAAGCCCGACGTGATGATGTAGGTGGTGTCGGGGTTCTCCGTGGCGATGGGCAGGAGTGCTCCGAAGACGGTGATGTCGGCGACCACGAGATCGTGCTGCTCGGTGAGGTTGCGGATGGCGTCACCCGCGGCGGTCTCGTCGCCGAGATTGTCGACGATCGACGGGCTGCCGCCGTAGGCGACGACACCCTCGTAGACGCTCTGGAAGTACGCCTGGTCGTTGCGCGGTCCGCCGAGTGCCAACCCGAACGAGATCCCCTCGTCGGCCGGCGGTGGCGGGGGCTCGGGTGCGGGCGGCGGCGGTTCGGCGGGAGCCGGCGCCGGCGGCTCGGGTGCGGGCGGCGGTGCGGACGCCTCCTCGTCGTCGCCACAGGCCGCGGCGACCAATGCCAGGATCGCCAGGAGAGCGATCAATACTCGGCTAGTAGTTCTAATCTTTTTCACATGTTTCCCTTTCATTTTGCAGCCAGGTCAGACCTGTCCCCTCGGAAGCCTGCGGCAGTCTAGGGCGAAGGGTTTCGGGCGATCAAACGATTGAATCCCCGGCTCGCGGCTGACGCTCAAGCGCTCTGGACCCGTCGAACTGTGCCCGCAAATCCCGGGTGGTCTCATCAACCGTGCGAGTTCAGCCGCCACCCTCCGACAGCGAAGCCGCGGCTCGGAGGTGGGCCGTGAGTTCGTCCAGGGAGGTGCGGGCGTTGAGGCCGCTGGTGGAGGGCATGAGGTAGGCGGGGCGACCGCCGATGCGGCGGGGCTGCGGGCCGGGCGAGGCTTGGCGGTCCACAGCGGCCCGCCAGCCGGCCAGGCCCACGAAGCACACCACGCCGGGCTCGAGGCGCTCCGCGAGGCGTTCGAGGCGGGCGAGGCCTTCGCCGTACTCGGCGGCGGTCAATTCGGCGGCCTGGCGGGTCGGCCGCTTGACCAGGTCGGTCATGCCGATGTTGCGGGCCACCAGGGCGTGGCGAGGGTCGCGGGCGCGGCTCACCAGCCCGGCGGCCAGGGCCGCGGGCCAGAATCGGTTGGAGCCGCGGGCGAAGCCGACCCCCACCTCGGCGGCGTACAGGCTGGGGTTCAATCCGCAGACCAGCACCCGCATCCCCGGCGCCACGGTGTCGGCCAAGGTGTGCAGCCGTTTGGCTGCCACCAGCAGGACCTTGTTGCGCTGCTCGATGCTCTCGGCGGCCAGCCCGGCGCCCACCAGCACATCGCGCAGCCACGACTCCGGCCAGTGCGAGAAGCGCCGCCCCGGGAAGTCGTCGTCGGCCCGCTCGTCCCACTCGGTGTCGCCGGCGAACAGGTGAAGCTCGACAGCCGCGCCGGGCACCAAGGCCCGGTGCAGGTCAGCCAGCGCCAGGGGCACCTCAGCGCGGGCCAGGTGGATGTAGGAGCGCGAGGCCCAGGCGCCCCGCAGGCAGCGGTCCCGCAGCGGCAGGGCGCGCAGATCGGCGGCCACCCGCAGCGGGGCGGTGCCTCCGTCCGCTGCGCCGACGCGGGCCAGCATCGCCCGGCTGGCGTCCAGCGCCAACACCGGCGGCGGCAGCCCGTCGAGGTGCCAGCCCGGCCCGCACCCCAGGTCGGCGACCAGCTTGTCGCTCCCGGGACCGGCGCTGTCTGTTGCGTCGCCGCCCCGCCGCGCGGTGCCGCCCGATGCCAGCCGGGCGGCGAAGCGATCCAGCCGGTCGCCGTAGTGGCGCGTGCGCCGATCCGTCCACTCCTGCGAGCGGGATTCATAGACGCCGACGCTGGGATCTCTACCCATGTGCACCCCGATCCGATACTGTGGCACTAGAGACGGACAGCCGGGGAGCCGGATTGTCGCCGATCTGCGGCGAGACAGCCCCAGGCCGGCGGTCCGAACGCCGCCGGTGCGAGACGAGAGGATCGGGCCATGCCCAAAGCCGCCGCCCCCGCCACCGAGATCCCCGTTCCCGAGGAGTCCACCAACACCGCGGAGGCGCTCGCCCTCATCGACGGCAAGCTGGGCGAGAT
>JAPPKQ010000017.1 GCA_028819945.1 bacterium
GGCGCAGACGAACCCGATCACGCTGACCGTGTCCGCCAGCAGCGGCGCCGAGGGCAACACGGGCCACACCGACATCACCGTGACGACGGTCACGCCGACTTCTTCCGGCTCGAACGTACCGCACGACATTTGCTTCAGCGGCACGGCCACGCTGGACGCGGACGGCGGCACGAGGGGCGCAGGAGACGACTACCAGCTGCTCGACGGCAGCACCGTGCTGGGGTCGTTGCACATCACCTCCAGCGGGTGTCATGTGCTTTTTTCAGGCCCGGGCGTAACCCAGACCCGAACGATCCGCGTGTTCGGCGACACGACGAAGGAGGAGGACGAGACGATCATCGTCACGGTCACGGAAAACGCCTTGTCGGCCCTCCCCCCGGACGTGACGCTCCCCACGTCGGGCAACCCGCACACCTACACGGTGACGGACGACGACCGTCCCGTGGTGAGCTTCCCCACCGGCACGGGCGCATCCGCCATCGTGGACGAGGGCGAGGCGGCGACCCTGACGCTCAACGTCGCCCCGGCGCAGTCGGCGGCGTTCGACGTGAACTTGCGGGCCGTGGATCTCACCGGGGCCTTCGGTCAGGCGGACAGGCTGTTCACGGTCACGGTCCCGGCCAACGCCGCCACGCACCAGTTCACCGTCGCCACGGCTGACGACAACCTGGACGAAGCTCCAAACCAGCTGGGCCGGGTGACCCTGCAGTCGGGCGGCACAGTCTACAAGTTCTCCCAGAGCACGCGCAATTTCGACATCATCGTGCAGGACGACGACGACACGGCGGTGACGCTGTCGGTGTCCGGGAGCGGCGCGGCGTCGGAGGGCGGGGCCGCGCTGACGCTGACGGCGACGCTCAGCCGCGCCCACGATGAAAGTGGCCCCCTGTCGATTCCGATTCGGGTGCGGGCGAAGGGCACGACGGCGCAGGCGTCCGACTACACGCTGGCGGGCACGATCGAAGTCCCCTTCTCGGGGACGACCGGCACGACGACGTTCGCCGTGGTGGACGACAGCGACCACGAGTACGAGGAGACGGTGGTGGTGGAGCTGGGCACGCTGCCGGCGCACTTCGCCCCCGGCGACCCGGATTCGGTCACGATCACCATCGCGGACAACGACCCCGGGGTGTTCTTCAGCGCGACGGAGTACGAGGCGGAGGAGGGCCGCGACGTCATTGTGACGCTGGAGCTGAACATCCCGCAGACCACGGTGATCTCGGTCGCCCTGAGCTGCACGGCCGGCACGGCGGAAAGCGGCGACTACAATTGCTCAGCCGTTCAGACGGTGCCGATCCCGGCCGGCGATTCCTCCCGCACCTTCCGCATCTTCACCAGCCAGGACACGGACACGGAGGACGACGACTTCACCATCGCCATCACCGCCGTGCAGGGCGCCCCGGCGATCGGCAGCCCGTCCTCGGCGACGGTGACGGTCAGGGAGATCGACACCTCGCTGGAGCTGGTGCCGGGCCTGTCGTCGCCGCTGATCCACATGGACTTCCTCCCGTCGCCGGGGGTGACCGGGAGCGGCGGCGCCTGGAGCCTCGAGGAGGGCACGTCGTTCAACGTGCGGTTCAGCAACCTGGCGGAGCACCTGCACGGGCAGGACCTCACGGTGAACTACTACGTGGCGGAGCGGAACAAGGCGACGGGGACGCCGGCCGCCCAGCACATCCCGGACGGCCACGGCGGCTTGCGCTCGGTCACGTTGCCGGCGAACCAGCGCTCGGTGACGGTGACCGTCCCGACGCAGGCGTCGACGCTGATGGAACTCGACGCGCTGGTGCAGGTGTTCGCGTTTGGGCCGACGCCGGACGAGGAGGGGACCTACATCAGCAACTCCCGCCAGCCGCTGAACTTCACGGTGCGGGATGGCACGGACGGCGCTGCGGCTTTCCACCCGGAAGTCCAGGTCGGGCAGTGGGGCCAGCAAAGGGTTGACGGAGGCGTGGCCGAGGGGAGGCGCGTCCTGTTCCAGGTCAAGTCCCAGTCCGCGTCGCCGGTGCCGTACACGGTGCGCCTCAAGGTGGAGGAGACCGGGGGCGACTGCGTGGCGGCCGGGGAGGAGCGGGTGCGCACGCACGGGGTGGCGCCCCGCGACCCCCCGCCGGCCCAGGGCGGGGCCACCGGGGGCGGCGGCCCGGCGGCGCCCGCCGTGACCGGGT
>JAPPKQ010000317.1 GCA_028819945.1 bacterium
CACATAGCCCGAACTCTCCTCGTCCCAGTAGCTGTGGAAGACGTTGCCGCCGGTGACCTGGGGGTTGAAGGCACTGTTGCTGCCGATGAGGCCGCCCCGGTCGCCCAGGTTCCCCCCCCCGCCGGACACCCTTCCGGTGGCGAAGCTGGCCGTGACGGTGACGCCGGAGGCGGCGCCGTCGTGCCGGCCCACCAGACCGCCCTGGTTGCGGGAGAAGCCGGTAATCCGCACCGCCCCGGTGGCGTAGGCGGCGGTGATGCTGCCCTGGTTCTCCCCCACCAGGCCGCCGGCGTTGTTCCCGGCGCTGGTGGGGATCCGCACTGCCCCGGAGGCGTAGCTGGCATTGATGCTGCCGCCATTGTTCCAGCCCACCAGGCCGCCGAGCCGGTTCTGGCCGCTCACCGCGCCCGTGGCGTAGGTCCTGATTACGACGCCTTCGTTCCGGCCGACCAGGCCGCCCAGGTTGTTCCGGCCGGGACTGGAGACCACAACCGCGGCGTGGCTGGATGCGATCCGGCCCCCAGACTCGTTCCAGCCCACCAGCCCGCCGACGTTGTTGCCGTTTCCGGTCACGCTGCCGGCGGCCGAGCCGTTGCTGACGGTTCCGTGGTTCGTCCCCACCAGCGCGCCCACAATGCTTGACGCCATGACGCTGCCGGCGGCCGAGCTGTCGCTGACGGTGCCGTGGTTCACCCCGACCAGCCCGCCCACGGCGCTTGACGCCGTGACGCTCACGCCGGTCAGGTTGACGCCGCTCACCTCGCTCCCGGCGGCGGTTACCCCGAACAGGCCGATCCGGGAACCGGCGGTCCGGTCGATGCGCAGGTTGGCGATGGCGTGGCCGTTGCCGTCGAAGGTTGCCGTGAACCGGTTGCCGTCGTCGCCGATGGGGAGCCAGCCGGCGCCCCCGTTGTGGTGGGCGTCGTCGGTGCGGTCGCCCGGTGTGCCCGTGTCGAAGTCCAGGTCCGCCGTCAGCTCGTAACCGGTGCAGTGAAGTCGGTCGGGCGTGTTGGAGTCGTCGTCGTGGTCCACGAGCGGGCAGCCCATGCCGGTGGCGGCATTCGGGAAGACGGCGTCGTAGGCGGTCTCGTTGCCGGTGGCCGGCGAGGCGTCGCCGTCCAGGTCCCAGCGTATGGCGTTGAACTGGGCCAGGCTGCCGATCTCAATCAGGCCGTCATCGTCCGCGTCGTAGTCCGTGTCGGTGGTGACGGCGACATTCACCGTGCCGGTGTCGGTGAGCGCGCCGTCGCTGATGGTGTAGTCGAAACTGCCCGTCGCGCCCGTGCCGCTGTGGGTGTAGGAGATGATGGTCCCGCTCAGAGATACGGTACCGTTGACCGCGTTGCCGACGGCGGTGACGGTCAGGTCGTCGTTCTCCGGGTCGGTGTCATTGGCCAGCAGGTCGCCGACGGGGATGAAGGCCGTGCCGCCGCTGGTTACCGCCCCGGTGTCATCCACTGCCGTCGGCTTCTCATTGACGTTGGTCACGGTCACCGTGTAGGTCCGCGTCGCGGTCTGCGTGAGGCCGTTGGCGTCGTCCGGGCGGCCGCTGGTGGCGGTGACGGCCACCAGGTAGTCGTTGTCGGCGTTGGCGTCGGCCGGGGCCTCGAAGTCGGGTGGGCTGTTGAAGGTCAGGACGCCGGCGGAGGTGAGGGAGAACCGGGCCTGGTCTGCGCCGCCGGTCAGGGTGTAGCCGCTCACGGCAGCGCCGAGGTCCGGGTCGCTCGCCGTGACCGTACCAATCGTCGTGGTGATAGGGGTGTTCTCCGGGACGGTGAACGTGTCGCTGCCCGAGAAGCTGGCCGCGCGGTCGGCGGGGAGGGTCTGGGCGGTGTAGGACGACCAGGGGCCGTCGCCGTTGTCGTTGACCGCCTGCACCCGCACCCGGTATGCCTTCTCCGGCGTGAGGCTGTAATAGGAAAAGCTCCTGCCCGAGAGACTCTGGCTCCTTACGACTGTGTTGGAGGCAACGTCCAGAATTTCGTAGTTATAGCCCGTGATGGCCGACCCGTTGTCGCCCGGCTCGTCCCAGCTCACCTTAAAGCCGGTGGGCGCGAGGTTGCCGATGGTCGGCGCCGCCGGGGGTTCCGGCTTCCCCTGGGAGCCGGTCCTCACCTGCCTCCATCTGGAATTGGGGCCCTCGCCGTGGGTGTTGACTGCCTTCACCC
>JAPPKQ010000309.1 GCA_028819945.1 bacterium
CCGCAACCCACGCAGCCGCCACAACCGCTCTGACCCGCGCCGCCGCCACCCGCCGACACCCCGCCACAACCGCTGATCGCGGCCCCGGCAGCGGACCAGCCGGAACCTTTCAACTACATCGAGCGGCGAGCCCGCCCTCCCGGTAAACGATCCGCGCCTGTCCGGCATGCTGCGACCGAGCCGGCACAACCACCGCCCGCAACCCCGACCGAACCACCCGCCCTGCCGGCACAACCACCGCCCGCAACCCCGACCGAACCACCGAGTTTCATGTTCGGGGCCGACCAGGTCGCGCCACCCCGCGAGACCGTGCCGGTACAGCCCTGGTCCCCACCAGAACCCGCTCCAGAACCCGCTCCCACAGCAGAGCGCAGACCAGAGCCGGCAGGGGTGGGCAAGGCTCGATTCGCTGAAGCGACTTACGACCCGGCGTTCAAAGGAGCCCCCTGGGCGAACCAGATCACGGACACCGAGGGTCCGAAAGGTCTGGTCATCGCTGTGGCCGCGGCCAAGGGAGGCGCGGGCAAGTCCACTCTCACCTGCTGGCTGTCGGAGGCGTTCACCGCCAGCGGGGTGTCTGTAGCGCTGGTGGACGCCAACATCGGCCAGCCCGACATCGCCAAGATGACCCGAACGTGGCTGCAGTCCCCAGGCATCGCTGCTCTTACCGGCGAGCGGCGCTTCAGCGACGAGGAACTGTTCGAGGCCTCATTGCATATCGACGGTCTCGGTAGGGTCCTGGGAGGCCCGGCCAAGCCGTTGGAGGAAGCGCCCGAATCGATGCTCGCTGCGTTGGCGCTAGCCACGGAGCGTCTGGCCGCGCATCACGAGTTCGTGATCGTGGACACACCCGTCGGCACCGTCTACGAACCCGTGTTCGGCAGGTTCGTGCTGCATGTGGCGAACATCCTCCTGGTGGTCACCAACCCTCACGAACCGACGGTCCAAGACACGGCGATGTGGATCAACGACATATCCAGACCGCCTGAGGAGGGCGGCTTCGGATGGCCGTTGGACAAGACGCTCGGCGTGCTCAACCGGGCCGACCACAGCGCGGAATTGAATCTCGAAAACGTCCGGTCATGGATACCGAACCTGAACACACTCTGCGACGTGCCCGAGGTGAAAGGCGTGATAGCCGCTGTGAACAGCGGCGAGTGGCGCTGCCCTAAAACAGCCAGAGACGCCGTAGCGGGTCTGGCCCATCAGCTGTGCCAGACGCATCCTTCGTTATCGGATCCCCTGGCCCAGTCTCGCAAGGACCCCGCGCTGGCTCGGAACACCAAACGGCAGGGGGGGCTGCTCAGCCGGCTGCGTCGGCGCTAGCGATCGCAGCCGGGACGGGAGACTTCCCGCCGATCCGCGGAAGTGCGAGCGTCATCTTCCAGACGGCCCCGGCAGCGGCGCGGGGCTGAACGGCCGGCAGCGGTCGTCACGCCTCATCCCGGACGGCTTCCCAAATCGCCACGATACCGGGAACGGCCCAAGCGGTGTACTCGACCATCCAGCCCGGAACCGTCAAGTCGACGCACCACACGCGCCACGCCTGGCCGTAACGCCCGTCGGATGTGCTGTCACGCATCGGGTTGTAGGCCGCGGGCGGGCCGTCGGCGGCGAGTGCCGAGAGCACCGCGTCGTAGCTGCCCAGATGCGGGGCCAGATACAGCACGCTCGTTTCGTCGTTGACGGTGACCAGCCACAATGTGGGCCACGGCCCGTCGATTTGTTCAATCTCGGTGAACAGCATCATCTCGCGCCAAGAGAACGGGCTCTGTAGCAGCAACTGGCGGTGGGCTCGCTCTGCGGCGGCGGTCATACGCTCTGCTCCGGGCTCGGAGGCGAGACCGGGCGTCCATCCGCTGCGGTGGGTCACGATACGGTAACTGGCGTTGAGCAGGGTCCTGTACCACTGGTGGCGGGTCTGATCCAGCCACACGTACCGGGCGGTCTCGCCCACCCGCTTGCCGAGATCGATGCCCTTGCCGGCGGCGTAATCCGCCCAGAGGCGGCCTAGCCTCACCGTGTTGACAGAGACCTCCGTCTTCTCGCTGTGGGTCATGTCACTGCCCGGCTTCCGGAACCACCCGATGGCGCGTCGCTGCCGGACAACACGCAAGAGCGCTGGAGCAGCGCGTCCTGATCGAGGGAGTCGTGCCTACGCGATAGAGACGGCACGCGCCACGCCGGCGGGCCGGCGGGCTTCTCCGTGTGGGCGAGCACGATCATCATGGATGATCATAGCCCCGTTGGCGCACGGATACGACCGATCCGGAACCGGAAGAAACCCCTCTTACACCTTCCATCACCCCTCGAAACCCCTCTTACACCTTCCATCACCCCTCGAAACCCCTCTTACACCTTCCATCACCCCTCGAAACCCCTCTTACACCTTCCAGGGCCGGCTCTGCATTCACACCAGTGACCGACGCGTGACGTCGCGGCATGTTCCGGCGATCGTGACGCCCGGCCGGATCCGCTGTCTAAGCTGGACCCCCGACGTCCGGGCGTCCGTGCCGGTGATCCCACGCCATGACAAGAGGAGAGACGTGCCTGAGAAGGTTTCGAAGGAACATCGCAAGCCGCGCAGACCGCGGGCCCGTGAACGCGGCCTGGGACTCAGACAAGTGGCCGGGCTCCTCGAGGCCCTCGACCGCGAGGATCTGTTCCAGCGGTCCGGGAATGTCCATCGCCTCGTGGTGTCGCGTGCCGATCTGGCCGCCGATCTGGGGATCACGAGACAGGCCCTGACGGGGAGGCTCGCCAGGCTGGAGCGCCACGGGATACTGCTGGACCGGTTCCCCGTCACGATAGACGGGGACCGGCTCGCAAGGTCGGAACAAGGAGAAGAGCGACCCGGGGAGGGGCATGGGCGCGTTCCCGTGGAGACCGCCCGTCGTCGCGGATCCCACCTCAGCGGTCCGGCAGCAGCGAGACGGGCGCTGAACGCGGCGGGTCGTCCCCGCCGCGGCACCACCCCGACCCGCCGCGGCAGCATCCCCGCCGCGGCAGCATCCCCGCCGCGGCACCACCCCGACCCGCCGCCTGTAAACGTTTGTGAATTTATCAAACGTTTACAGGTAACGTTTGATAAATTCCTCGCGAGTATGATTGATTATATAAATAAATCAAATCAATCAAGAGATCTAGTATGCGCGGATTATCAAACGTTACCGCCTCATCAAACGTTACCGCCTGTGGAAAAAGCCTCGCACGTGCACACGTGCGAGGCCTCCGAAAGCCGTCGAACGTCCACACGCCCTCCGGGCAGGACTCCGGACGAGACTCCGAGCATCGGGGAACTGCCTCCCGGGGAGCGCCGGTTCGGGCCGCAGGAGACGGAGATGACCTACGGGGATTTCGAGGTTCTCGTCGGGAACTGGAGACAGTCCTGGAGCGAGGCGGTCGCAGCGAGAGCTCCGGAGCCTTCACCCGGATTGCTGTTCAGCGTCTGCTGCGAATATCCGAAGGAGTGGTGCGACAGAGCGATGAGGCTGATAACCAGGGACATGGCCGGACCCAGCAAGATGCGGAACCCGTGCGGGCTGCTGTACACAGCGGCGCGTGACGGCTGGCTCAACTACTTCCCCGAGGAACCCCCCCGGCGGTGCGGCCGCTGCGGCAGCGGCGTTCTCATCTCCCAGACCGAGGATCGGTGCGCCGAATGCACGCTCCGGGAGCGTGAGGCGGCACGTGTCGCGGCCGAGGCCGCCGAAGAGGCCGCCCGCCGCCGAGCGGCCGAGGCCGCCGCCGCCGCCGAAGAGGCTCGGAGGGAACACGCTGAGGCGGTCGAGGAGGGCAGACGGTTGTCAGATCAGTTGAAAGCAGAATTCGGATTGAGCAGAGCAGGCATCATCAGAATGGCTTGCAAACACGGGTATGAGCAGATGGTCGTCGGTGGCGGCTGGCGGGACACGGCCCTCGAGTTGGTGTCGCAAGGGCTGATTCGCGTGCCCGGCACTCCTGACGAGCGATCTCCGACGCAGCGGCCGGCCGCTGCGTCGGAGCCTCTGCGGAACTGGCCGGACGGTCCGCAGCCTCTGGGTGCGGTGCTCGGGGATGTCGTCAGCGGTCTCTCGGAAGTGTCGGGACCGTCCGCGAGGGAACCGCCGGAGGGGGATGGACAGCAGCGACGGGAATCCTGCCCCGACCGCTCTGAGAGCCCGGAACGTCCCGAGGACGGGAACTAGACGGACCGGGCTTCCGGCCTGCGTGCCGCTCGACTGCTGCTGCGGTCTTCCTCCCACGCTGTCTCCAGTTCGATCAGTTTTCTGATCAAGGCGCTGACAGGCCATCTCAGCTGACCGGCCAGCGCCTTCAATTCCAGGTGCTCGTCGCGATGGAGCCGCACCGTCCAGTTGCGTGAGCCGGTACCCGGCTGTGCCCGACCGGGACGGCGCACACGGCTGGCGAGCATCTCAGCGTGATGGCGGTCGTAGGCGACCATGACCAGCGAGCGGCGATGCACGCCCGGAATCACGGCATCCAGCCGGTCCCTCAGATCGTCTGGCATCCACACGGTCAGGGTCTTGAGCCCGCCTGAGGCGCCGCGCGTTCCGGCGGGAGGACCGGAGAGGCTTCCGGCGGTCGTGATGGCGCGTCCGGCGCCACCGCCGATGAGAGCCGGTACGGCAGCCTCTCCGGGCTGTTTCCAGGCAGACCGCGGCGGGGAGACCGGCCGGCGGTCGAAAGCCGCCCGCGGGTCGGGAGGCGTGCGCGTCATGCCGGCTGAGGCGGATGCTGGACTGTCAGGAAACGGTCGCGTATCTCTCCGGTCAGTCCGTGCAACTCTGCGTTCAGCGCTTCCAGATTCGACGGGATCGACAGCCCGCCGGCGATCCGCCGGCGGATGCTGACGGTCTTGGCCCAAGCGCTGTACTCGCTGACGGTCATGGAACACCGGCCGGCTTGGACCATCGCGGCGTCGGCGTTGCGGATCATCGAGTCGAACAGCGTGACACCATCGGCGAGATGGGAGGAGATCGCCTCCACAGCCCGCTCACGCGTCGATCTCGCCTGGATCGGCACGGCGTTGAGCACGACGCCGAGGACTGTGATGTCGTTGCCGTCGTTTTGCAGCTGGGAGGCCAGGACGGGCAGACCGGTGAGGTCGTGAGGCTTGTGACCGGTCGGGATGACCAGGGTCTGCCCCGCGGCGATCGCGGCGTCGGCGAGTCCGGACTGGCCGGTGGGCGGCAGGTCGAAGACCACGGCGGTGAAGTCGTGACCCGCGAAGGCGCGCTCCAGCATGTTCCCGGCCACCACCGCCGGCAGTGAGGCCAGCCTGCGCGCCAGGTCCCGGGTGTGCGGTCCGGCTGTGCATACCCAGAGATCGCCGCGGTTCGACGTCGCGTGCAGCTTCTGGTGGTTCAGTACGGCGTCGAGCAGTCCTCTGCCTCCGTCGCCGCCGTCGGTCCGGTCGTAGAGACCCAGCGCGCGTGTGGCGGTCGCTTGCGTGTCGCAATCGACCAGGAGGATCGGCTCTCCGTGCGACTCGGCCCAGTTCGCGGCGACGTTGATCGCGATGGTGGTCTTGCCGACACCGCCCTTGCCGACGCCGACGACGATGCTGCGTGCTATCACAGCGTTCCCGGCCCTCTCTCGATCCGGTTCTCGCTGCCGGCGCCGGATCGTTACGAGCATAACCGGAACCAGCCGGGCCGCGAGGGGTTTAGAGGGGTTATGGGGTGGATCCGATGCTGATCAGAGGGGTTATGGGGTGGATCCGATGCTGATCAGAGGGGTTATGGGGTGGATCCGATGCCCGCTGCGGTGCTCGCTGTGGCGGGGTGGTGACGCTTCTGGGCCGGGGCGCACGTTCCAGGACCGGCCGGGCGCGGCGGACTCCGAGCCCGCCGTGTGACGGCGGAACGGTTCGCCGGCGTCACCGGCCCCGGCCGGGCTTCCCATCGCCGGGGAGGCGGGCCCCTCTTCTTCGGCGGTTTCGGGCGGGTCTCGTGCCACAGCACGCTCCGGGAGCGTGCTGTCAGTAGCGTGCATCCGGCGGGGCCCGGCCGCGCGGATGCGGAGCGTGCTGTCTTACAGCCCGCCCGCCGTTCGGCTACCCGCCCCGGGCCGGCACCGACCCGGATACGATCTCGACCTCCCCGAGCACGGGATGCGGTATCGGCATCACACCCAGGTACGCTCTGCGGCGCCAGTGGTGATTCGGCGTTATCAGCTCCGAGGAACTGTGCGCGCGCCCGCATTCGCTGCACACCAAGGTGCCCACGTCGTCGGCGTACACCGAAGGCAGACCCGACCCGGGGCATACCATGCTCTTCGTCGAAGCGAACGCCGCGGCGCGCACCGCTGCCACGCGGTGCAGATGCTCACCCTGCCACGGCTTCGCCGTCACCAGCAGGTTGCAGACGAAACCACCGCCGACCATCCCCAGCAGCGCTGTGGTCAGAGACGACATCGGCAGCACCGACCCGGCCACTAAGCCGACGATCAGGCCGCCGCCGCCGCCCACGGCGCCTGCTGCCAGCGACGGCAACGGCACCGAGCGGGGCAGCACGATGTTGCTGGTGAGCCGACCTATCCGGGGAGGGCCCGGATGGAACACTTTCGTCACCCACATCATCAGCATCGCACCACCCGACCCTGCCGGCACGCCCAGCAGCAACCACAGCCAGCCTAGTTGCCGTCAGTCATCTGCAGGAGCAAGCCCTTCACCTATGCCGAAGACAGTTCCAATCGACTTGAAGATGGAGTCAAGGAGCCCTATGAAGAATTCCAAGGCTGTCGCAACGAAACCCAAGTTGAACATGAACGCGCCCAGCAGCAGCACCCCGCCTATCGTCGGCAGCGCTCTGGTTATTCCCGAACCGCCCGTGACCGCCTTGTATATCTGGCTTCCCGTAACGCCGATCACCATAACGACCGCGAGAGCCTGGACTACAGACTGGACTATCCCCCCTATATCCGATTGAAGGAAATTCGTAAGAGTACCGGATACGTCGTCGTTTGATGTTGTTGGTGCTGTGTCGTCTGTGTCGTCTGTGTCGTCGTGTGATGTTGCTGTTATGACGGGCACGACCGCTGCCAGGTGATGGGACTGTTGCGGCAATGGCTCCGACACGGGGAACAGCCCGACCAGCAGGGGCGGATCCTGATGCCCCGTCCGGTTGGCACCATAAAAATTCCCGACCGCACTCCCCCCACAAATCCCCGGGGGGGGGGGCCGCCGTCGGCGGCTCTGGCGTCACGGTGCACGACCATCCGGCGCGGTGTCGGTTTCCGTGTCAGGTCAGATACCAGACCAACAGGGCCAGGACCGCGACGGCCGCGAGGCCCCCGATCACGTAGGACTGCGTGCCGCCACTGAACATGTTTCCTGACATGGACGCGAATCCTAGCCCTCGGAGCGTGCGATCCATGCGCCCGCGCCGCGGCCCGCTCGGAGGCGCACCCGCCGGACCTTGGACGGGTCCTTGCGGTGGCGGTGCGGGGGGCCGCACGATCTCGCGGGGTGGGCGCACGGCGCTGCTCACGGCCGGCGCTGCTCATGGCCGGCCGGGCAGGCTTTCGTGGACGGCGACACCTTGTGCCGGCACACCGAGCCCGTCAGCGTCGGCGCCCCGCAGTGAACCAGCCGCCTGGGTTTGGAGCGGCCGGTCCCGCGCGCGGGGTTCTTGCCGGCCGGCGCGGGCTTGCGCTGGACGGGCGGCGGGAGCGGGAGATGCCTGCGAGCCTGCGCGGCGTACGACCTGATGTCGGGATGGCCGGAGCAGTCGCCGCCGGTCCGGTACCACAGCACCGCCGCGTCGGGGTCGAGCTCGCACATCGCAGCGAGCGCGCAGAAGCCGGCCACGCAGACGAAATCGCGGTCGGTCATAAGGCCCAGCAGCCGCTGCTCGAGCCTGTCGGTCTCGCCGAGGCTGGCGCCCGCGGCGGCCTGCTCGCACAGCCACGCCTCGGCCCGGTCGATGAAATGGGGTTCCACGAGGTGCCGGGTCGCCCGCGGCACCCCGACCTTCGTGAGCACCGCCGACAGGCCCCGCGGCTCGATCCTGGTGCCGGGCCCGTCGGAGCGGTAGGTGGCGCCGATGTCCGCGATCGTCGCTTTGAGCACGCCCGCGCCGATGCGGTCGTCGACCAGGTCGAAAGGGTTCATCGGGTCGGCCGTGCCCATCGCGTCCATCATCGCCGCGGCCACCGCCAGGTCCCGTTCCAGCCGTGCCCGCCAGCCGCCGTCCCCGTCGCCCGCCCCGGCGCGGGCGGTATGGCGGCGGGCGCAGCGCTCGTAGCGAGCGACGCAGTCCTGCCAGGTCTCCGGCGGCCACGCCTCCGGCTCGGCGTCGACCGGCCGGGTGTATACCCACCTTCCCGCGAGGCCGTCCCGCGCTGACACGCGCCATCCCGACCAGCCGCCGTCGCGCACGAACCAGTCGCAGGCGTCCGCGGCGAGCGGTTCCAGCGTCACCTGGTGGCGCAGCGTCACCGACGCCGCTTCGGCAGGGCCCGTGCCGGCGCATCTGCGGATGACCGTCGTGCGGGCCGCGGGGTGGCTGTCGGCGACTTCGTAGCACGTGTCCGGCGGGGTTCGCACAGCCGGGATACTACCCCCGCGCGGATGGCAGCGCTCCCGGAGCGCGACGGCGCGCGCCGCGGCCCTCCCGGCGCGACGGCCTCTCGCGGTCCGTGCCGTGGATGCGTGGGCTTCTAGACCGCGCGGGCTTGGCGCAGCAGCAGGTCGAACGTCTCGGGGTCGACGCTCTCGCAGCGTGCTTCGTGGTCGGTCACCAGGCCCTGCAGGCATTTGGACGCCAGAGCGTGGTCGAGACCGGCCTGGAGGTTCTCCATGTGGGTGCGGAGCCTGCCGATCTCGCCGCCGGGCCTGATCCACTGCCGCATCGAAGAGGAGAACAGCATGACCTCCGCCACGACGTGGCACCCGCGGGGATCCGCCGCGTCGGGCAGCAGCCTCTGGGAGATCACGCCTCTCAGCACCTGGGACAGCAGCACCTGACCGACCCGGCCAGTGGCAGCCGAGATCCGTTCGCAGACCCCGGCACCGTCGGGGGCGTGCACGCAGGTGAGCACCAGGTGCCCGGCGGCGGCCAGCGCCAGGCACAGCTCGAAATCGGCGGCGGTCAGGCACTCGCCGACCAGCACCACGTCCGGGTCGGTGCTCAGAACGGTGCGCAGCGTCGACCCCCGGACACGGGGATCGACATCGCGCTGCGACACCAGCGACAGCTTCGGCTGGTGCAGGTACTCCACCGGGTGCTCGATCGTGAGGATGCGGGCCTCCCTGGTGGAGTTGACGAGGTCCACCAGCGACGCCAGCGTTGTGGTGAGGCCCGAGCGCGCCACGCCAGCGGCGATCACCAGACCCGACGATTGCGCCGCCAGCATGCGCACTTCGTCCGGCAGTCCCAGCTGCTCCAGCGGCGGCGCCGTCTGGGGCATCAGTCTGAAGGAGGCGCTCAGACCGCCGACCCCGTCCCAGCAGGACGCTCTCCACCTCAGCCCGTCGACGCCGGCCACTGTGGAGACGGTGTCGAGGGCCGAGGCCCACGAGTCCCTGGAGCATCCGCCGATCCAAGCGGACACGGCTTCCATCTCGCGTGCGCTCGAACGGTTCGCGCCGGTGAGCGGAGCGAACCGCCCGCCCTGCCTGAGCCAGGGAGGGAGCGATTCGTTCACGTGGACGTCCGAGGCCTGCGGACGCATCGCGGTGGCCTCGGCCAGCGCCGCGTGGGTGACGGGCATGCTGACCTCGGAGTCGGGCGGGATCGGGAGCCCGGTCAGGTTCATCCCGGACCGCGTCCCGCACCCCCGGCCCCGAGGGGAGGCGCGATCCCGGCTCTGCCGACGGGTCCGCCGGGGCGTCCCCGGCCACCGCTGCGTCCCCGGCGTCCGGGAGCCGGCGGAGGTCTCATGTGCGCTGCAACTGCTCGGGTACGCCGAACGCCGACTCCAGCTCGATGCACATGCTGGTCACGGCACGCTCTTCAGGCCCCTCCTCGGCGGCTTCGGCTATCTGCTCCACGGTGGGTATGCCGTAAACCACGGGGAACTCGTGCTCGGCCTGGCGTGCCAGCGTCTCCGAGCAGAGCCAGGCCCATACGACCACGTCGCTGCCGGCCTCCCTCACCGAACGCGCCGCTGAGAGGTGCGCCGGGCACGACACCACCACCAGCAGCGGGTCGCCGGCGAACACCGCCTGGCCGTACGGCAGGCCCACCTGTTGCTGCTGCTCGTAGGTCGGCTGCGGAGGACCGGCGCCACCCGCCGAAGGGGCCGCGGGAACGTAGATCGTCCTGGCGTGTTCCGATGCCGCTTCTTCGCTGCCGCCCATCAGGCGGGTACCGTTCCGCCGCGCTGCGGGCCCGGCAGCCGCCTGGAACCCCCGTCTCGTGCCACGACCAGTATGCTACACCAGAAGTTCGCGCCGTTCCCGGTCCGGTGACCGTGCCGCATGCCCGGCGGCGGCGCGATCCCGCAGGAGGCGCGGACCGGTGGCGACCGAGACGGTACCCGGCGTGCGCCCGCCGCGTCGCGGCCTCGCGTGACGGTGCCGGCGGCGGATCATGTCCGGGGGGCGCTTCACCGCGCGTCTCGCCGGGATGCACGCCGGGTACCGTCTCGGGTAGCTGATGTCGGCGGGTTCCTCTCTGGTGTTCCTGGGTGCGGCGCTCGCGGCGGGCACCTTCGGGGGTGCGGCCGTGCTGCGCCGCATAGGCGAGCGCGGCCCTACGCGCACGGTGATGGGGACCTCTGCGGCCGTCGTTGTGGTTTTCGGGATGCTGGCGGTGCTGCCCCGCCCGCCGGTTCCGCAGGGCGCGATGCTGCCGCTGCTCGCGATGGCGGCGGCGCTGGGGGCGGGCTGGACCACCGACACCGCCAGCATGCGGCTGCCGCACACCACCGCCAACTCGGCGCTCGCGGCCGTCCCGGCGGGATCGGTGATCGCCGTGTCGGCCGCGCCGGTGGCGGCGGGCATCGTCTTCAAGCCACCCACCACTCGCACGGTCATCGTCTGGCACGTCTGGGGACGTGCCGCTCTGGCGGTGTTCACGCTGGCCTCCCTGCGCCATCCCGGGCCGGGCGCTCCAGGCGGCGGGCTGGTGGCTGTGCTGGGGGTCACGCTGGCGGTGCTCGCGGTGGGGCGGCTCCTGGTGTGGGCGGGTCAGGCAGGCGCCGGCGACCCCGTGTGGGTGGCCGCCTGTGTCATGGCCGCCGCATCCCACGCGTTGCTGACCGCCGGCGTTCCCGTCCACGGGCCGGGCGCGTGGGCGGTGGCGTGGATGGGAGCGTCGGTGTTCCTGGCTTCCGGCGCCACCGCCGCGCTGGCGCTGGCCGCGGTCACCGGCGGAGGCCTCGCCATCGCGGGACGCCCCGTGCTCGCGGGGCAGTGGACCGCTCTGGGGCTCATAGGATTCGTCGTCGCCTGGAAGTTCACGCCTCTAGGGCCGGACTTCGCCGGAGGCTGGGCCGCTCTCGCGTGAGCCGCCGGTGGTCCCCGGCCCCGGCGAGGCCGCCGGAACGCCATCGCAGCGAGGGCGGGCACGGTCCCGGTGCTCCGGTTCCTGGATGGACCGGGCCCAACGCGTCGTGGGGTCTACGCGTCCGGCAAGGAGCGGCGCCATCTGCCCCCGCTCACATGCGCCGGGAGGGACCTGGACGTGCGCAACCACTTGCCGCCCGGCCCGTGGCCGCCTTTGACGCGGTCGAGCAGGCCGTCGCGTTCCGCCTGGGCCAGCGCCGCGGCGCGGATGTCGTCGATCCCGTAGCGGGAGGCGAGGAGCCTGGAACGTGAATTGAGCGCTGCGTTGGCGTCGGCCCACGTGACCGGATCCGGCAGATGCTTCTCGGCGTTGCGGGCGATGCGCAGCGCAGAACGGCGCACGAACATCGCCTCCGCCCAGTCCCGGTCGGACGCTTCCGCGTGTATGGAGGCTGCGGTCTGGGCGAGCTCGTACAGGCCTGTCACGGCCCGGCACCCGTCGACGTCCCACCCGATGCGCAGCTCCGCTGTCATGGTCTCGCCGAAGTGGTCGCCTTCATCGAGGCAGGTCAGCAGCAGATCGAGCCGGGTGGTGCCGTCGTCGGCCATGTCGCGGCCTGCCACGCAGGGAGCCCATTCCGCTAGGGGACCGCCCCCGGCCTGCCCGACCCGGCGGTGCGAGAACCTCAAAGGGCTCAGACCGCTCAGACACCGCTCCGCCAGCCGCTGGGACTCCTGAGGCCAGTCGGACGCGGTGATCACGTCGCCCCAGCCGTTCAGGGACCGTGGAGCGATGTCCGCGGGCAGGCCGGTGACCGGATCGATGGCCACCAGCCGCGCCGGGCGCAGGTTCATGCTCGCCGTGTCGTCGGCCCAGGTCATGCTCACAGGGCACAGAGCGGTGAGCGGCGGGATAGCAGCAGACGGCAAGGGAATCTCCTCGGACGCACCCACGCGCTCTTCAGGGTAAGCGCACGCCCGGGGCCGCGCCAACAGCAGGCGAGGACACGACCGCCCCGGCATCCACGGGAATCACATAGGTGACCCGACATCCCGTCCCGGACCGCCGGCCGTGAGCATGCTCCCTGCAAGGGTTCGAGGACTCGGCATGCGCCGCGTGGGGATTCCCGCCGTACGACGCCTCGAAGACACGGAGCCGCGCGCTCACGGCCCGCGCGGTCATGAGAGCACGCAACCATGCGACCCGGCATCCATGGCCGCCGGTCCGGGCCGTCAGCTTCTGCGTTCCCTGCTGAGCATCCCCGACAGGGTGCCGGCGCTCCACTGCCGGCCGGTTCGTGTGGGCAGGCCGTCGTCGTTGAGGCCGCGGGCGATCTGCGCCAGGGTCCGGCCCTGGGCCCGTTCGGATTTAGCGCGTTCCATCAGACCCATCCCTTCGGGCCATCTCACCATCGCCTCCACCGCCTTCTTGGTCCACTCCCGGACGTCCCTGTTCCTGCGCCCGCCGGGCAGGGGCACACCGTCGTCGTTGAAGCCTGCGGCGATCTCGGCGCTCGAGCGTCCCTCGGCGTGCTCGGCCAGAGCCCTCTTCCACGAGTCCAGGTAGGAGAGCCCCCCGTCCGGCTCGTCCACGGGGCTCCCGGCCGCGCCGGCATCCGTGGGTTTCCGGGACGGCTCTCCGGCGCCGGCGGGCGGCGGCACCTCGAACCCACCGGCGCCGGCGGTGTCACGGCCCAGCTGCGCCAGCCCGCACAGCATCCTCACTGCGAACCTCCCCTCCGGGGTGGAGGTGTCGACGTCGGCGCCGGGCACCAGCAGCCGCCAGCCGTCGCTGCGGGCGCAGTCCGCCAGGAGCATCACGATCCCGGCTGAGCATGCGATCCTGTCGATTCCCGACACGGACAGCGCCGCGGCCCCGCCCGATGACAGCGTCATCAGCGCCGGGCGCATCCCGGGCCTGGCGAAGGGCTGCACGCTGCCCGGAACCCCGTCGTCGACGACCTCCTCTATCTGATCGAAGCCGTTGAGCCTCGCGTGCGCCGCCGCGGCGGCCAGCTGCAGCTCCGCCGGCGGGGCCGAACCGCCCGGCCCGGCCCGGGCGTAAGCGAACGCCTTGCGGCTCCGGGCGCCGCCGCCCGGAACGCCGGAGCGGCCGCGCGATGCCATAGAGCAAGACTACACGATGCGCCACACCCCCGGCGTGTCGCGCATCCTCCGGACGCCCGAGACCAGCGGCGTGCGCATCCCCGGCGCGCCCTCCGGGGGAAGCGGCCGCGCCGCTCACGATCTGCGGCCCGGTGAGACCGTGACCGTCTTCATGGTGCATGTCTGCCCGTAGGGCCTGTCCGTGGTCGGCAGTCTCTCTTGGGGGGTTCTGAGCTGGAGTTCGGCATCGGACATGGACACGCACAGATCGACGATCACCGCTGCGACACCCTGGCTCTCCCTGAGACCCGTGGCGGCGTCGGTGGCGTCGAACTCACCGGGGGCGCAGTCCCGCTCCTGAAGCTGCGGCAGGGCCACGGCGCCGGTGTCCAGCGCCGACTCGGGGTCGGGGTCGGGACCCTCCACGCACCGCCACACGTCGTGGATGCCGGGATCGTTCGTGGAATGGAAGGAACTGCCTATGCTCTCGACGCGGCCGGTCACGATCGACACGCGGTACGGGTCCGGGTTCCAGAGCGCCTTTTTCGGGACGAACATGTCGGCGGTGCCGGCGGGATCGACCGGACGGTGGGCCGCCACCATCAGGTCGCCCCCGATGACGCCCTGGCGGACCGCGGGCGTGGCGGAGCGATGGTACCAGCACTCCAGATCCCTGGGATCATCGAGGGATGCGGTGCCGTCCGCGTCGAGCGCGGCGGCCAGAGAGTCCGGCTCGACCATCCAGCATACCACTGTGGAGTTCCCGGAGTAGTCGGTCCAGTCCGGGGCTGGGAGAGGCACCGGGAACGGCGCCTGCGCTGCCGTGAGGCACTCCGAGCGCGTGGCTTCATCGCCCCCCAGGTCGTCGGGGGTCGGGTTGGCGCACTGTTCCGATGCCAGCATCCGCTCGGCGGACCTGGCCAGCTCGCGCGCCGCGATCCGCTCGGGTCGCTCGGCTTCGCTCCGAGGGGAGAACACCCCGATCGCCAGCAGCACCAGCAGCGTCATCGAGGTCATGACGATCCCGGTGATGGTCAGGTCGACCACTACCTCCATGACGGTCAGGCCGCAGTCGGGAGCCCGGCCCGCGGCCCGGTCCGGTCGTGTGCTGCGGCCCCGGGCATGCGGCGGACACCGCGCAGCGCGAGCGGGGCGCCGGCCCGGCACGGACCCTGTCACGGGCCTTCCGGTCCCGTCCGGCCGGGTGTGCGTGCCCGCTGACCACCGGTGCATCAGATGCAGGACAGGTCGGGATCGTTCCAACCTTCTTTGAGCACGCATTTCGTATAACCCGCCGCCACGGTCTCTCCCGGTCGGGCTACGAGTACCTTGCACCCCCCGTAGGAAGGCACCTGGACGTCCTCGTACTGCCCGGCGGCGAGGAGGTATCCGTAACTCTCCCGGGTCCGGGCCGGTGTCGAAGCGCTGTCGGGCACTACGCCGGTGACGTCGCCGGTGGCCGGTCTGGCCGTCCACCCCCGCGTGAGCGGCACGGACGGCCCCAACGCTGTGCGTGTCAGTGTGCGCAGGCCGCTGCCGTCGCGCCAGGTGGCTGTGATCTCGCGCACCGCCCGCGGGGGGTCGTCCGTCGCGCCGCACCCATCGGTCCACGTCCCGGCCGGGACCGGCCGGTCGCGGCATTCGACCGGATCGACCGGCGGATCGATCCGCCGGTCGCAGCTGCCCATGTCGGCCAGCCGGTAGTAGTCGGCCCATTCTATCGTTATCAGCTTGTGGCCCGACGTCCCCGGACCGACCCCGGCCGGTCTGACGACCTCGCCGGGCTGCTGCTCCAGGACGCCGTTGCTGTCCCTGCTGGTGCCGGAAACGGCCGTGACGGGCGGCCCGCAGACGGCCGACTGCCCGGCATGCTGGACGCAGTCGACGTTGCGGGCCGCTTTGGCGGCCTCCTCGATGAGGGCCACGGCATCCGCGCGGAGGCGCTCGCGGCGCTCGACGTTGGTTATGGTGATACGGAAGGAGAGGACCATCGCCGCTGTGACAGCGAGCACGACGATCGCCACCACCGTCTCGGCCAGCGAGCCGTCATCGTTCGCGGTCCGCTCACGCTCACCGGCCCGGCCGGGCGTGCTCACGCGGAGGGATACGGCATGAGGACTCCACCGGCATACGGAGCGACCGGCATCGGCTCGGCGGGTCCGGTGGCCGGGCCTGCGGTGCGCGGCATGCCGGGCGACGCGCGTCGCCCGCGTGCGGCGGGACCGCTCACAGAGCACCGCCGGAGGTCTAGGCGGTGAGGTCGCGGCTGACCCGGGTCCTGCGGCTGGGTTCCGACGCCCCGGACGACGCGCCCGGCCTGCTGGGGGGCAGCCTGTGCGGCTGCGGGTGCGGCCGCAACGCGGTGGAGGGCACCGAGATGCACGCCGTTCTTCTGGCCGCGTCCCGCCGGTCGTTGCGCCGGCTCCGAGCGAAAGCCAAATCGGGCGGCGCCCGCACCCGGCGGGCGCAACACCTGCTGTGGGCGTGGAACCGCTGCGAGGACGGCTTCGACGCTTACGTCCACGGCCGGCCGATGTGGGAATGCGGCCCGCCGACACCGCTGTGGATCAACGCCTGGCGCCGCCGGGTGGACGAACTCTGAACCGCCGGAGACCGCCCGCGCCGCGCCGCCCCTGCGAAAAAACCACCCCGCCGGCGGCGCCGGCGGGCGCGGCGCACACGGAAGCAGGGACCGCACCCGCCGAACGTCGCCGGGCCTCAAGCCTCAGGCGTGGCGTATCCGCCGTAGGCGCTCGTGGCGGCCTGGACCTTGCCGTTCGGGGCCAACAGCGACGGGTCGGTTCCGGTGGTGCCCGGCATCTCCTCGAAGATATCATTCCCCGAAGTGAAAGCTCCGCAATCGGCTCCCCACCCGGCTAGTGTGGCGCTTTCGTTCACCGACTGGTGGCCCTCCCCCGACACCGCCCCGTTGGACGAGTCCTGCACCAGTATGCTGCAGAAACTGCTGCCGCTGGCACCCACGAGGCCGATACGTATGACGTCGCCGGCGCGGATCTTCGTATCATCCGGCACTGTAGTCGCCAGACCGTGCGTAGTCGCAGAGAAACCTTTGGGGTTGGAGCCGCCGACGGTGATGGCGGCGGTTGATTCCAACGCAGCGCTCGGCAAGTGGACCCAGACCTTGCTGACATTGGGGTCCGCGCCCTTTATCGTCCCGAAGGTGTTCTTCGCAATGAAGTTGATGGCCGGCTCCTGTGCTTGCATCAACCTAGCGGCCTCCGCGGATGCGGCGGCTACATCGCTGAAACCTACCAACGACGCGGCGGTGGCTGTGCCATCGGCCGCGAAGTTGTTGGTGCCTCCGGGCAGTGTGATGCTATACACGCCCCTGGCAGCGGACGCCGCGGACCTCAACGTCGCCATCGCCGCGGAGTCCTGGGCCTGCTGACGCAGCTTCAGCGCCTGGGCTATCACCGCTGTCGACAGGATCGCCAGCAGGATCACACCTATTATTATCTCCGCGGGGGTGAAGCCCGAGTCGTCGGCTCTTCGACCCGCCCGGCTCCCGCGGAGACGGTCCCGGTGCGAGGACCGCTCCACGGGCCGGCTCTCACCACCTCCCGCCTCGGATTCGTGCGACCGACCGCAAGGTGCCATATAACCCATCATCAAACCATCCGAATGCTTTCGTGTCCAGCTTCCGTACGATCATAGCAGATCCCACGGTCACGGCGCCGGCGGGCGGCGCGGCTGCGCCGATCCGCGGGCGACCAGGTAAGGTGACCGCAGGCCGGTGAAGGTGGAGGCCCCCCAGGGCTTCCCGCCCGGCGGGGCCGTACGGCTGAAGGAGAACACCCATTGGGAACACCGTCCGGGGATGCGCTGGGCAGGCGGCGGGCGCCGCTGGTGGTGACGGTGGACGGCACCAGGGTCACCGAGGTCAGGTTCAGATCCGGCGAGGCGGTGTCGGTGTCCGAACACGACCACGGCACCGAACTGGAAGCGGTCCAGGCTGCGGCGTCCAAGCGGGGCAACAGACTGCTCGTGTGGTGCGGTCCCGTCTCCGCTCGCGTGTCCCGGCCGGCGGCCTCGTCCGAGCATCCCGACGCGGCCGCCCTGGCCGACGCCGCATACCTCCAGAAGGTGTTCGGGAAGGATCGCCCGGCCGCTATGAGCGGGGAGGTGGCCATGTCGCCGGACATGGCCGACGACACGGCCGCGTTCGTAGCGTCGCGCCGGCCCCGGATGGTGATGTCGGGGATGTGCGTGAGATCGGAGGACGAAGGCATCTGGCTGCGGGTGGGGCGTTCCGTCGTGGAGGCCACGCTCGTGCACGGCGGGCGGATCAGCGGTTGGAGTCAGCTGTGCGAGGGCCTGGATTCCGTCGCCGGGCAGATATCCGGGGGCCGTGCCGCTCAGAGGGCACGCTCCGACCTGGCCGAACGTGTGGTGCTCGAGACCCGCAGAGCGATCATGCAGTGGCAGCGCACCCGCACCGTGCCGCCGTCCATATGGCTGCACGGTCCCGGCGGGGACCCGTCAGGCGATATCCACCAGGCTCTGCTCTCCCGCAGCGGCTGCAGGGTGGCGCTGCCGGCGGTGGACGCGGCAGCGGAAGCGGCCCAGCACGCTCTGGTGCTGCCGGTCGCGGCGTGTTCTCTGGCCGCTGCCCGACTGCAGCAGCCTGCGAGGGTGCTGCAGTCGGCGAGCAGAGGCAACAGGGCGCTGGCGCTCAAGGTGGCCGCATCCGCGGTGGCGGTGCTCGCGGTCATGGCGATCGTGGCGGCGTTGCAGGGCAGATCGGTCGGGCAGAGAATCGATGCCGCCACGAGAGAGATCGGACTGTACCAAGACGACCCCCAGGCCGCCGCCGATAAACAGATCGTGGCAGAGGCCGAAGAGGCGCAGACCCTCCTCTCCCGCCTGTCGGGATCCGGCGGCCCGAACTGGGAGATGCTGTTCGCGCTCAACGAACGGTTCCGCGGCTACGCCGAGGACGAGGAGTTCTCGCTGCGCTCGGACAGGCAGCAGACGTCGATCTCCCTGACCGTCCCGGGAGGCATCGAGCATCTCACGGGTGTGCTCGACGAACTGGACGTGTGGGCCGAAGCGATCTACGGGCCCGGCGCGTACTCGGTGAGCGGATCCGGCGTCGACGAGATCCCCGGCAGCGGGATACAGGTGACGGTACTGCTGGGACATCACCGGGAGCAGTAGGTAGATGGCCCCCAAGTTGACTTTCTGGCTCCTGATCTCGGTGGCGGTGCTGTGGGCGGTCTGGACGCTGGGTCTCAGGGGGCTGCGCGGCGACGTCGACCTGGCCGAGACGCTCGATCAGCGGCTGGCGGACCTGTCGGCGGCGGCGTCGGACACGGCGGGATCGTCCATGGATCCCGCCGAGGCCAGAGAGGTGCTCGACCGGTACCGGGACACGTTCATCTGGCTGGGCGATCCGCTGGCCCCGAACCAGCGCGAGGCCGACTTCCGGACGGTGTGCCCGGAGGTCAAGAGACGCCTCAGCGCTGCGGTCACCGGGATCTACAGTTACTCGTGCACCGTCGGCGAAGCCCAGCCGGCCGCCACCTCGACACGGGTGGTGCCGCTGGATCTCAGTGTCACGGCCGCCGGGGAGGGCGACGGGAAGCGTCTCGTGCTCGCCGTGGAGGAGGACCCGTCGATGCTGCTGAAAGAGATCACGGTCTCCTCCACGAGTGATGCCCCCGGTGATGCCCCCGGCGGCCCGCCCGGGAGCGGAGACGGTCCGCGGGGCGATCCCTACGCCGAGACCGTCTCCATGGGCGTCGATCTCTACCTTCTGGCCGAAGCCCCCGCGAGCGTCCTCGCCGATGCCGCGGAGCGCGCCGCGCTGCGCGGCAGGGAAGCCGAGAGGGGAGTGACACGCAAACGTCTGGCGGTCGCTGAGGCCCGGGCCGTCCTGGAAGCCGCCGAATCAGCCGACCCCCGCGATCTCGAGGCCGTCGCCGAGGCCCGATCGCTCCTGGCCGCAGCCCGCGCTGCGCTCGCCGCCGTAGAGGTGGAGGGAGCCGTCGCTGAGGTGGAGAACGCCGGACTGCAGAACGCCGTCGCCGACCTGCGAGCCCTCCCGGGGAAGCTGTCGGACGCCAGGAGCGCACTGGACGCGGCCAGATCTGCGAACCCTGTGGACCCTGGGACCGTCGAAACGGCCGAGATGTCCATCGACACGACCGAGCAGACGATCGCCAGAGCCGCCGCGGCCGTCGCCGCGGAGGCCGCTCCGGCGTTGAGGGCCGTCCTGGTGGAACTGGACGCAGCGAGAACCGCTTTCAAGAACGCTCTGGACGCAGACACCGCGGCCGCAGCCGCAGCCGCGGAGGCCGCAGCCGCAGCCGCGGAGGCCGCAGCCGCAGCCGCGGAGGCCGAGCTGGAGGGCACCCCGGCAGGGCGGCCCGCCGCCCGTTACACGGCCGAGGCCGCGGAAGCGGCCCTCGCCCTCGCCGCTGGAACGCTCGGCACCGACCCCCCGCCCGGCGCGGCCTTCGCTGCCGCCGCCAGGGTTCTGGCCGCCGCCGCTGGAGACCCCTCCGAGACCCCCGCCCGGGCGGAGGCCGAGCTGGAGGCCGCGGAAGCGGCCTTCGCCCTCGCCGACACGGCCCTCGTACACGCCGCCGCGACGGTGGTCGTGGCCGACGCATGGACGGTTCTGGCCGTCGCCGCCGCCCGCCTGGGCCCCCCCCCCCCCCCCCGGGGGACCGCCCCCGCCCCAACCGTCGCTGTGGCAGCGGCTCTCGAGGAGCACGCCCCCGCCCGCCAGGCACCCGTAT
>JAPPKQ010000087.1 GCA_028819945.1 bacterium
CATCAAGCTGAAGGTGGGCGCCGACACCGCCGACGACCGGCGGCGCCTGGGGCTGGCCCGCGAGGCGGTCGGACCCGACGTGGCCCTCGCCGTCGACGCCAACCAGCGCTGGAGCGTGCCGGAGGCCATCGCCGCCATCGGCGAGTTGCGCGAGTTCGACCTGCGCTGGGTGGAGGAGCCCACACATCCCGACGACGTGGTAGGCCACGCCACCATCGCCAAGGCCGTCCATCCGGTGCCCATCGCCACCGGCGAGATGCTGGCCAGCCCCACCCTCGCCAAGCAGTTGCTGCAACTCGGCGGGGTGCAGATCCTGCAGGTCGACGCCACCCGCATGGGCGGGCCACACGATCTGCTGGCCTCCGTGCTCATGGCCGCGGCCGCCGGCGTGGACGTCATCCCGCACGCCGGCGGAGTCGGACTCTGCGAGGCGGTCCAACACATCGCCTTCTTCAACGCAATCTGCGTGGCCGCCGACACCGCGGGCCTGGCCCTCGAGTACGTCGACCACCTGCACGAGCACTTCACCGACCCCGTGCAGGTGACAGCCGGCCGCTACCGCCTGCCCACCCGCCCCGGTGCCAGCACAGAGTTCCACCGCGGCACCGAACTGGTCTTCGGGTATCCGACAGGTACCGAATGGCGAGACTGAGCCGCCGCTTCTCGACCCGGCCTGATTGGCCGAGCCCTGTCACACCCCCCACCTAGGCTCCCTGACGGGAGGTGCCCATGGAAATCGCACTCATTGCCGTCGCGCTCATGGCGCTCGCCGCGATCGTCGTCCTCGTTCGGGCTTTCCGCCAACGCGACGAGGCCACCCGTGAGCGAGACGAGGCCAACCTGCAACTCGGGAACCTCCAAGTAGAACACGAAGCCCGCGCCAGGGAGATCACGAAGGCCCGCGAGGATCTCGATACCTACTTCAAGGGCATGGCTGCCGACGTGCTTCGGGCGAACAGCCAGGCGTTCCTCGAGCAGGCCAAGGAGCAGTTCGCCAGCCAATCCAAGCTGAGCGAGTCGGATCTCGAGAAGCGCCAGCAGGCCATCGACGCTCTGGTCAAGCCCGTCCGGGACAACCTCAAGGAGTTCGAGAAGCGGGTCAACGAGATCGAGGAGAAGCGGCAAGGCGCCTACGAGGGGCTGCGGACCGAAGTCGGCCTGCTGCGGCAGGTCGCGGGAAACCTGGGGGAAGCACTCCGGTCATCGCAGATGCGCGGCCACTGGGGCGAGCAGCAGCTGCGCAACGTGCTCGAACTGTCCGGCATGAGCGAGCACATCGACTTCTTCGAACAGCTCACCGTCACCACAGGCGACAGCAGGGGTCGACCTGACGCGGTTGTCCGCGTTCCCGGTGGGGCGCAGGTCGTCATCGATGCCAAGACACCCCTGGACTCCTACCTCGAAGCCCACAACACCAGCGACGACCAGCAGCGACAGCAGGAACTGCTGCAGTCACACGCAGGCTCGTTGTTGGGCCACGCCCGGACGCTCAGCGGCAGGAACTACGACGCCGCGATCGACGGCTCTCCCGACTTCGTGGTCATGTTCGTCCCGGCGGATCCCATCCTCGACTCGGCGATGGACGTCCAACCCACCCTCTGGCAGGACGCGTGGGAAAAACACCAGGTGCTCATCGCCACGCCCGGTCTGCTGCTGGCATTCCTCAAGACCGTGGCGCTGGCCTGGAGAGAGCAGGCCAGGCAGGAGAACGCCCAGCAGATCGCCCAACTGGGTCAGGACCTCTACGAGAGCCTGCGGACATACGCGGGCCACGTGGACAGCATGGGCAAGGGCCTCGAACGAGCCGTCAAGGCTTACAACGACGGGATCGGATCGCTGGAAGGCAGGATCCTGCCGCGGGCCCGCCGGTTCGAGGATCTGGATGCCGTCAGCGGCAAGGAGATCGAGGCCCCCACACGTGTCGAGCCCGTGATACGTCCCGTGGTGGCGGCCGAATTGACCGAGGCCGAGGAACTCCCGCCGGACTCACCGGCAGCCTGACGGCTTGCGGTCGACGGGACGGGACAATCCGGGCCGCGTTTCATCGCTCCCCGTAGCGCGCAGCGGCCCCGGGGGCTGCGATCCGCAGACGATCCGGGGGGTACTTCCGATGAGGGCCTTGCGGCTAGGTCACCAGCCGCCGACGCGGTGGCCGGTCAAGCCTGCGATTCGCAGACCACTGGGTAGCCGGAGACTCCGTGGGCGTGCGGCATGGAGACTCCGCGGGCGTCCGGCATAGGGACGGCTATCTCAGTGTGACATTGGTCACTTCTGGCTGCCACTCGGATCGAGTGCCCCGACAGGAACTGGCACAGGCCGCTGACCTGGGGATTCGATGACTCTGTGGGCCGGGACTCCGGACCGATCCCCCTCTGCTTCGGCCGATGTTCAAACTATAGTTGATATTTTGTCTTAGACTGACTATATTATGATAAGAAGCAATGGGGAGGGTCCACCGGGCAGGTGCGCCGGGAAGCTTCGAGAAGGGGGTGATGGACAGATGGGCAATGATCCGCTGCGGGACCACCGGGCCGGTGCCGAGCCGGCGGACACCGATCGGATCACCGAGTGGGCCGCCCTCGGCGAGTGGCTGCACTCGCCGCCGCTGCTGCACAAGGTCGACCTGGACGTGGTGCGTGAGCGGTTGGTGTTCGTGGGGCGGGCACGGGCATCACTCGCCGCCTTGGAGGCCGAACTGGTGGGTGAGGTCGCCCGCCGCGAAGGCGACGCCGCCGCCGAGGAGATCCTGCGCCAGGACCAGAAGCGCTCCCGGCGCGGCGCCCGCAAGGCCGTCAAGACCGCCGCACAATTGGAATGGGCGCCCGACGTAGCCGAAAAGCTCGCCGAAGGCGCCATCACCCCCGAGGCAGCCGAGTTGATCCTCGACGCGGCCGGCGAGATCTCGGTGGACCAGCGCCAGTTGCTCGCCGCCGCCGAGACCGAGCCCGAGGACCTGTTCCGCCGCACGCTCAAGGACCACGTCAACGAACTCACCAGCGAACAGGAACTCCAGCGGCGCCGGGAGCGCCAGCGCCGCAACCGCAGAGCCACGATCACCGAGCAGCCCGACGGCATGTTCCACCTCTTCGCCCAACTCGACCCCCTCACCGGCAACCGGGTCCGCAACGCTCTGCTGGCCAAAGCCGACGAGCTGTTCCGCAACGAAGACCCCAACGACCGCGCCACGTCTCCGCAACGCCTCGCCGACGCCCTGGAGCTACTCGCCTGCAACAGCACCAGCGACGGCGCACCCGCCGGCGTCGAACTGTTGGTGCTCGCCGATTACGACCAGGTCCACGACGCGATCACCAACGCCCGCCTCGCTGACGGGACGCGCCTCACCGAAGCCGAGACGCTCGCCATTGCCTGTGACGCCAAGATCCTCCCGGGCATCTTCAACAAGCACACCGGCAACCCTCTACTGGGCCGCTCTCGACGAAAGGTCTCCCCTCGGCTGCGCAAGCGCCTCGTCGCCCGCGACCGCGGATGCATCGGCTGCGCTGCTTCGGAGAAGATCTGCGAGGTCCACCACCGCGACCACTGGGCCCACGGTGGCGAATCCACCCTGGAGAACACCTGCCTGTTGTGCTGGCGCTGCCACCACATACGCGTCCACCTCCACGGCGAAGAAATCACCCACCGCCCCGACGGCAGCCTCACCCTCGCACCGCCAACCGGAACCGGCGGCAACAACGGAGCCACGCGCCCACCGCCGCACAGCCACCACCGAACCCATCTCCACGAACCCACCGCTCCGACCAGACCTGACACCCACTCCGCACAGCCCCCCGGGCCATGTCACCAACCTCCCCTACCGACCCCTTTCCCCAGCCGATGCTGAGAACCGGTTCGACCGACGCCGACACGCGTGCATGGCGGTGCCGGGAGCCTGCGCAGGCAGCCATTGCAAGGCCGGCGGAACAACGGTTGGCGGGGAGAACAAGACGGCGGGGCCGTTCAGCCCCCTGCGGCGGGGCTGAGCAGGCGGTAGCCCTCGTGGGCGTCGAGGCCGCCGAAGGGAAGCACGTGCAGCGCCGGCGTGGTGACGCCGTTGGCGACGAAGGTGGCGATGCGGTCGCGGCACTCGGCGGGCGTCCCGTTGATGATGATGTCGTCCACCAAGTCGTCGGGGATCTGCTTCAGGGCGCCTGCCCGGTCACCGCTGTCCCAGCGATCCCAGAACGGGGCCAGCATCGCCTCCCGCCCCAGCCACACGTGGAACGCCCGGTAGACGGCCACCGAGACATAGCCGGCCAGCATCCGCTTGGCCGCCGGCAGCACGGCGTCGCGGTCAGGGTTCGGGCAGACGAACAGGCGGGCCACGACCTCGGCGTCGGGCGCGATCTCGCGCACGATGCCGGTCACCCGCGCCGTGTCGGTCGCCGAGAGCCAGTTGATGATGGCCCCGTCGGCCTCCCGCGCCGCGAGGCGAAGCATCTGCGGGCGCAGCGCGGCCAGCAGCAGCGGGACCGGCGGGTCGGGCGGCTCGCCGGTGGTGAGGCGGAACCCCTTCACCTCGAAGGTGTCGTAGGCGGCGGTGACCTTCTCACCGGCCAGCGCGGCCCGCAGGAAGCGCAGCGTGTCACGGGCCCGCCGGTAGGGCTCGACGAACGGGACGCCGTTCCAGCGCTCCACGATGACGTCCGAGGAAGTCCCGATGCCGAGCGCGAACCGGCCGGGGGCAGCCTCGGCCAGCGCCGCAGCCGACTGCGCCAGCGTGGCCGGACCCCGCGTATAGATCGGGATGATGGCGGTGCCGAGGCGAACATCGGGTTCCCACGCCGCCGCCAGCGCCAGCGGAGTGAACCCGTCGACGCCGGAGGACTCGGCCGACCACAGGTCGGTGTAACCCCAGGACACCAGCTCGCGGATGCGCTGACGGTGGCCGCCCAGCAGGCCGCCGAGGGGAACCGACACGCCCAAAGGCGGCCGCGACGCGTCCGGTGCGGTCATCGGCAGCTCACAGCCACCGGAAGACGCGCCCATCGCGACCTGGGTTACTCGTGATCAACGCGACTGCGGTCATCGGCGGTTCACAGCCACCGGAAGATGAGTCCGTCGCGGCGTTGTGCCCATTCCTCGGTGGTGATGGCGAACCGCTCGTGGTCCTCCCAGCAGCCGTTGATCTCCAGGAAGCGCAGCGCCACGCCCTCCGAGCGCAGCGCCAGCTTCTCGACCACGCGGCGGCTGCGCTGGTTGCGGGGCACGATGGCGATCTCCACGCGGTGCAAGTCGAGTTCCTCGAAGGCGAACCGCAGCCCGGCCACCACCGCCTCGGGGATGTAGCCGTTCCCGGCATGACGCTGATCGATCCAGTAGCCGATGTGGCAGGACTGGAACGGCCCCCGAGTCACACCGGCGACATTCATCTCCCCCACCAGCGTCCCCTCCACGAACACGCCGAACCCGTAGCCGGTGCCGAGGTGACGTTCCCGGTCGCGCGCCCCGCAGCGCGCCGCGAACGCCGAGCGGCTCACGTCGGGGTCGGGCGCACCCTTCGGCTTGGCGGGCTCCCACTGGGTCAGCCAGGCCCCGTTGTGGCCCCGCACCTCGCGCCACTGCGCGAAGTCGCTCGGCACGAGCGGGCGGAGACGCACCCGGCGCCCGGTCAGCACCGGGGGTGATTCGATCGAAGCGAGAGCCCTGCGCATTCGTTCGGGGACCCTAGCCAGCATCATCGGCCTCCCGCTGCGGAGGCCTCCCGGAAGGACCGCTGCTGACCGTCGGCCAGCAGGCTGCTGACCAGCCCGTCCAGTACGTCGGTCTCTGACACCAGGCAACTGTCGAAGCCGAAGAAGCGCATGATCTTCACGAGCACGCACATGCCGGCGACGATCACGTCGGCCCGATCGGCGTGCAGTCCCGGGTTTGAGATCCGCTGGGCGCGATCCTCGGTCGCCAACGTCCGGAACACGTCCTCGGCGGCGGCGCGGGTCAACTCGAAGTGGTGGATCCTGTCGGGGTCGTAAGGCTCGAGGCCCAACTCCACCGCGGCGGCACTCGTCACCGTGCCGGCCACACCGATGAAGCAGCTCGTCCGGCGCACCTCGGGAATGGCGATCAGCACATCCTCCAGGTGGGCCTCGGTCACCGTCAGGCAGGCGTGCAACTCCTCGAGGCGGGGCGGGTCGTGGTGGATGAACTGCTCGGTGAGCCGCACGCACCCCACGTCCGCCGACAGCACGCCCTCGCAACGTTCGGCGCCGAAGGCGAACTCGGTGGAGCCGCCACCGATGTCGGCCACCAGGAACGGGCCGCGCGCGGGGTCCAGCCCGGCTGTGGCCCCCTCGAACCCCAGGCGCCCCTCGGTGTCGCCGTCCAGCAACTCCGGGCGGATCCCCAGCACGGCGGTCGCCGCGGTGAAGAACTCCTCGGCGTTGCGGGCGTCGCGGGCGGCGGAGGTGGCCGTGGCGCGCACGGCCTCGACACCCAGGGCGTCCATGATCCCGCGATAGTCCTCGAGGACGGCGAGCGTTCGGCCAATGGCCGCGCCGTCGAGAAGCCCTGATGCGTCGACACCCTGTCCGAGGCAGGTGACGATCGTGCGCCGCTCGAGGGTGTTGATCCCCTCGCGGCTCACGAGCAGGCGCGTGGAGTTCGTCCCGCAGTCGACCGCTGCCACCACGCGGCCGCCGGACCCGCTCACGGCGTCGGCTGCGTGGAGGCCGTGGACTCGGCCGAGAGTTGGGCGGCCACCCATTCACCGACGGGGTCGTCGCCGCCGGCCAGATGCCAGGCGTAGTGGGCATGCAGGCACTTGACTCCCCGGCGGGTGCCGCCGACTCCGCCCGCCGGCCGTGGCCCGCCGTGATCGGACGGCAGCGCCGCATCCCGCTCGTCGGCGTAGCGGGCATGGGCACTCGCCAGAGCACCGGGGTCGACAGTGGCCTCGGCCTGCCGTACCCCGCCCCGGGACTCCAGCCGGCTCACGGCGAGGCAGTCGGCGGTCGACACCAGCCAGTAGCGCGTCGGCATCGGCGTCCCGTCGGCCAGCAGCGGATCGTTGCGGATCACCCGCGGGCTGCCGTCGGGATTCCGCACCCACACCCGGAAACCTCCCTGGGGCTGACGCCCGAGCAACTCGGCCACCTCCGCCCAGTCACGCAGCGAGACGCCGTCGCCGCCGGCGGCCCACGGCTCAGCCCCCAACTCGGGGCCGCCTCGCCCCGGGTCGTCCACACCGGCGCCGCCAGGGGCGCCGGCCAGAGCCGCCTCGGGACCGGTGAGGCCGGCTGCGTACGCCCAGGCCCGGACGGACGTCCCCCGGATGCCACCAGGCGCCGTCACGCTTCCCCCGAACCTCGCTGCGACCTGGCCGGCCGGGAGTCGTGCTCCGGACGAATCAGCGAGACCAGAGGTCCTACGCGGCGCTGCGCCGGCCGGAGAGCGGCTTCAGAACGAAATCCACCAGCCTCTTGAGGAGGAGTCCCAGAGCGAGCACCGGGGCGATGATCGGCGAGAGGATGCGGAGCCTCTTCGGCACTGCCTGGAGCAGATCCACGGCCTCGGGCTCGGCCGCCGCATCGCCCGCATCCGCCGCGCCGTCGCCGGCGTCGCCGGCGGGCTCCTCGCCCGCATCGGCTTCAGCGGACTCGCTGAGCATCTCCTCGAGGTTGTCCACGAACTGCCCCATCAGCTTGGCGCTCACGTCACCGAGCACGCCGCGCCCGAACTGCGCCACCTTGCCGCTGATCTTGAGATCGGTGGTGACCTCCACCTTGGTGCTGGCATCGGAGGCGGCCTCCATCAGAGCCGTGATGTCAGCGGCGGCGTTTCCCGCGCCCCGCGTATCGCGACCCTCGGCGCGGATCACGATGCGCAGATCGTCCCTGCTCATCTCGACCATCGTGGCCTTGCCGCGGTACTCCGCCGATATGGGGCCCACCTTCACCTTGACCGCACCGCGGAACTCGTCCCCCTCGACCTCGTCGAGCCGGGCTCCGGGCAGGCACGGGGCGATCAACTCGGGATTGGTGAGGACCTCCCAGGCCCGATCCACGCCGACACTCACCTCGAAGTCGCTCTTCAGTTCCATGGGTCAGGCCTCCTTGACGTCTTGCCGCGTCCGCCTCGGATCGTCGGCGGCTCGAGGGCAATCTCTGCAACTGCCCGAGTCGTTGCGCAACGTTACCGTCGTTGCCTATTCGCCACAGCCGCCGACCGGAATCCGGAGACGGCCGGCGATAGCGCCTCGGTGTGTGCGGGCGTCGGGCGGTTAGCCTCGCGCTGGAACGACCCGTCACCTCGGGCGATGGCAGAGGAGGTGATCGGCGATGGCTCGCCTCGATCTCGTACATCCGGCGAACGAGAGCGGTCCCTGGTTCGTGGACACGCGATGCATCCGCTGCGACGCCGCCCGCCACTGGGCGCCCGGGCTGATCGAGGCGGACACCCAGGGGCTGTCCTTCGTGGCGCGCCAGCCGGAGAGTCCCGCCGAGGAGGCTCAACTCCGGCGGGCGGCCGCGGCCTGCCCGACGCAGTCGATCGGCAGCACCGAGGCCCGCCGCCCGCCGCAGCCGGCGTTCCCGTTCGAACTCACCCCCGGCGTCCACGCGCTGGGCCACAACGCCCGCTCGTCGTTCGGGGCGCACTCCTACCTCACGGTTCGACCCGACGGGAACCTGATGACCGACTCGCCGCGGTTCTCCCGGCAGTTGGCGGAGAGGATCGACGATCTCGGAGGCCTCCGCCATGTGCTGCTGACCCACCGCGACGACGTCGCCGACGCCGACCGCTGGGCCGACCGGTTCGGGGCCGACGTCTGGATCCACGAGGCCGACGCCGACGCCGCGCCCTACGCCACGGTCATCCTCGGCGACGAACCCGCGACGATCTCGCCGGGAGTGACCGCCGTCCACGCGCCGGGCCACACCGCGGGGCACGTCGTGTTCCACATCGACGACAGGTTGCTGCTCACCGGCGACACGCTGCACTGGAATCACCGGCGCGGCGAATTGGACGTGTTCCCCAGCGTGACCTTCCACTCCTGGGGCGCCCTCGCGGAAACGATGGACCGCCTCGCCGGAATGCCGGTGGAATGGATCCTCCCCGGCCACGGCATGTGGCACAACGTCGGAGCGACCGCCTGGAGGAGTCAGATGGCCCGACTCGGCCCCGCCATGCGTTCAATCGGCCAGGACGCCTGGGCAGAGCGGCCGGACAGCGCGTACGACTGGTACTGAACTACCGGTTGCGGATGACGCGACAACACGATGCTGCCGTTCAGGATTGACCTCGGCGTGTCACAGCACTCTCGTAAGGTGGCCGACGTGGAACGAGTCCAAGTCATGGCCGACGTAGGGACCATCGATCTGTCGGGTGAGCACAACTGGGTGCTGCACGCGGATAACGCCGACGTGCTCCCGCTGCTGCCCGACGACTCCTTCCGGCTGATCTACATCGACCCGCCCTTCAACAGCGGCAAGGTCCAGCGGCGTCAAGAACTGTCGACTGTCCACTCAGAAGACGGAGACCGGGCGGGTTTCGGAGGCAGGCGGTACCGAACCGTCTCGCTTGGCGCCACGTCCTACGCCGATGTCTTCGACGACTATCTGGAGTTCATCGGTCCTCGGCTTGAGCACGCGCACCGCCTCCTCGCCCAGGACGGCACCCTGTATTTCCACATCGACTACCGAGAGGCCCACTACTGCAAGCTCCTACTGGATCAGATCTTCGGCCGCGAGTGCTTCATCAACGAGATCATCTGGGCCTACGACTACGGCGGGCGCTCACGCCGCCGCTGGCCGGCGAAACACGACACCATCCTCGTTTACGCCAAGGACGCCGACCGCTACTTCTTCGACCAGGATGCCATCGAGAGGATCCCGTACATGGCACCGGGGCTCGTGTCTAAGGAGAAGGCCGCGCGCGGAAAGCTGCCGACCGACGTGTGGTGGCACACCATCGTGCCAACCAACGGCACGGAGAAAACGGGCTACGCGACGCAGAAACCTGAAGGCATCGTGCGGCGGATCCTCAGCGCCTCCTCGCAGGAGCGGGACTGGGTGCTCGACTTCTTCGCCGGATCCGGAACAACTGGCGCCGTCGCACGGCAGATGAACCGTCGATACGTGCTGATCGACAACAACGACGAAGCGATCTCGGTCATGGCCCGTCGTCTCGGCACCCGCGGCGTCCGATACGGCGACGGACCGTTGCAACCGCTCACCGCGACCGGGTCCGCCGCCCCCGGCGGTCCGGTTCAGGGGTCGGCCAGTCCGGCGATCTCGGCATTCAATTCGGCGATGTCCTCAGCCCAGGCAGCAAGGTAGCGATCCTCAGTGCCCGCATGCAGGGCGGTAGCGAATCCGAGCCGGGACTGTATGTCCCGCAGCACTTCCCGCGTCACCACGACGCCGGAGTTCTTCTGGCGGTTCTCGACGGGAATGAGGACAGCCGGTCTGCCTTCGTGGACCGCTGAGTAATCGATCGCAACGAGCTTCGAGTAGTCCCAGGTGCGTGTCTGGCGCGATCCGGCGAACATGCACCGAAGAGTGGTGACAGTGAACGTCCCCACATCAATCTCTTTCAGTTCCTCGGGTTGGCGCTCGATCTTGCCGCCGTGCACCCCCGGCCGCAGGTAGACGCCCTTGGCGACGCGTACCGTTGCTCCCATGCTCTTGCCGCGGTACCGCGCACCGGCAGAGCGGGTCTCGATCAACACCAAGTCGTGGACTACCAGCAGCACTTCCTCCCCGCGCTTGGTGACGAAGCCCACATCGAACTCGTCCGCGATGTCCTGGTGTTTGCTCAGCAGTTCGTACTCGTGCGCCAGCCAGTTGCGCCGGGCCTCCAGGCCGGCGCGTTCGGCAGCCCGCCGACGCGCCTCACGCCGAGACTTGCGAGCCTCTCTTGCCTCGCTGCTGAAGTATTCGAAGACCATCGCGACTCCTTCCGCTCCGGGCCTGTCCACCTCGGCCGGCGCCGACGTTGTCCATTCGCAGCACGCGCGCCGGCGGACGGCTTGGCTTCGACAATTCGGTTTCCACTAGAGAGTCTGCCCGACGGGTGCGACACAGTAGCGACGGCCGCGAACATACCGGTCTCGCGAAGGCGGGCGCCCGCGCCGCGTAGGTGGACGGGCAGGCAGGCGTACCGGCTCAGCCGCTGCCGCGGCGGTCAGCGACTGCGGCGGCGGAGGTCCGCGACGGTGTCGATGTCGGTGGGGTCGCCGGGGCAGCGCACCTCGCGGACCATCTCGGGGTGGCGGCGCATGAGCTGTCGGGCGCCCTCGTCGCCGTCGAGTGGGAGCAGCGGCCACACTGCGGCGTCGAGCTTCACCGGCGGGCGCCGGCGGGCGCCGTAGACGGCGGTGACGATGGGGCCGGGCGCCGCGGCGACGCGCTGCCAGGCCTCGGCGCCCACCAGGGGCTGGTCGGCGACGCCCACCACGACGGCCGCGTGACCGTCCAGCTCGGCGGTGCGCACGCCGGCTTGCAGCGACCAGGCCTGGCCGCGCTGCCACTCGTGGTTCATCACGATGGTCACCTCCGGCGGCAGCAGGTCGCTGAGATCCTCGGCTCCGAGCACTACGTAGACGGCGGCAAGAGCAGCCTCGAGGGCGCCGTCGGTGGCCCAGCGCACCAGCGGGCGGCCCCGGAACTCGGCGCGCAGCTTGTGGACGGGGCCGGCGAACCGCGAGCCCTCGCCCGCGGCCAGCACGACGCCGGCGATCCCGCCGCGACGATCAGCCATCGCTGGGACTCCGGCCGGACGCTCAGCGATGGATGGGGCCCTCGCTGTCCCGCAGCGACGGCGCCGACCGGCCGGCACGGACCGCGATGATCTCCGCCACGACCGAGACCGCCGTCTCCTCGGGTGTGCGCCCGCCGATGTCCAGACCGATCGGGGCCATGAGCCTGGCCAGCCCATCCTCGTCGACCCCCACCTCGCGGAGGCGCTCGACCCGCTTGGCGTGGGTGCGACGGCTGCCCATCACCCCGATGTAGCCCACGTCGGTCTGCAGGGCGCGCACCACCGCCGGCACGTCGAACTTGGTGTCGTGGGTGAGGATGCACACGGCATCGACGGGTCGCAGCCTGCCTTCGTAGGCGTCGAAGACGCTGTCGGGCCACTCGACCCTGATCTCGTCGGCCATCGGGAAGCGCTTGGGCGTGGCGAACACCTTGCGGGCGTCGCACACCACCACCTTGTAGCCCAGCACCTTCGCCACCCTCGCCAGAGCGGCGGTGAAGTCGACCGCTCCGAAGATCAGCATCCTGGGCTGGGGGGCGAAGGACTCCACGAACAGCGTGAGGTCCTCCATCCGCTGCTCGCCGCCGGCGCCGTAGTGGCGGACGCAGGTCTGGCCCAGTTCCAGCTCGCCGAGCACGTCGCGGGCCGCCACATCGTCGAGTTCGAGGCTGCCGAGGGTTCCGAGCACCTCCATCCCGGGGCGGACCAGCAGGCGCGCCCCCTTGCCGACCCCCTCGATGATCGTGGCCAGCGCGACCGGCTCGTCGGCCCGCAGCGCCTCCGCCAGGGCCTCGTAGAGCGGCGCCTCCCCGGCAGCCACGCCGTCCCTACCAGTCCAGCGGCTCGACGAAGAGGTGGATCGTGCCGCCGCAGGTGAGGCCCACGGCGAACGCCTCGTCGTCGCTGTAGCCGAAGCTCACCATGCGCCGGTCGCCGGCCTCGAGCACCTCCAGCGCCTCGGCCACCACCGCGCCCTCCACGCAACCGCCCGACACCGAGCCCGACACCTCGCCGTGCTCGTTCACCGCCATGGCGGCGCCGGGGTCCCGCGGGCCCGACCCGTCGAGATCGGTGACGCGGGCCACCGCCACACGCAGACCGTCCGCGCGCCAGCGGTCGATGTCGTCCAGCAACTCCTGCATCGGAACCTCCCCGAGGGCTGAAGGCGGCTGTGCTCACCGAAGCGTAGGCCGAGAGCGGGACTCCGACCCCCCTTTCGAGGGAGCTCTCTCGGGGCAGCTCTTTCGGGGCAGCTCTTTCGGGGCAGCTCTTTGGAGGCAGCTCTCAGGCGGCGACCCTGCCGGCCAGTTCTTCCAGCGATGCCAGCGAGTGGCCCTCCACGAACTCGTCCACGAACGGCAGCGCTGCCGCCATCCCCTGGGCGAGGGGGGCGTAGCCGGGCGTGGACTTGAGGGGGTTGACCCAGATGATCCTGTGCGCCACCCGGCCGAGGCGGCCCATGCTCTCGGCCATGACCGCCGGCGCCCCCCGATCCCACCCGTCGGAGAGGATCACGACGACGGCGCCCCGGGCCATTCCCCGCACCCCCCACAAATCGCAGAACACGCCGATCGACTCGCCCAGGCGGGTGCCGCCGGACCAGTCCTCGACCACACCGGCGGGACGGTCGAAGGCGGCGTGGGGTTAACGGGTCGAGAGCTCGCGGGTGAGGCGGGTGGGGCGGGTGCCCAGGGCGAACGCCTCCACCCGGCGGCGAGCCACCACCGCGGCGTGCACGAAGCGCAGCAGCGCTCGGGCGTAGGACTCCATCGACCCGCTCACGTCCAGCAGCAGCACCAGGCGGCGAGGCTGCTCGCCGGGTCGGCGGAAGGACCGGGTGATCGGCTCGCCGCCGGCCTGCAGCGCCCGCCGCACCGTGCGGCGCAGGTCGGGCCGGCCCCGAGGCACCCGCACGGCCTGCAGGCGCCGCGAGCGGCGCATCACGCCGCCGAGGCGCAACCGGCTCATGAGTTGAGCCAGTTCGGCCAGTTCGTCGGCGGTGCAGTCGGCGAAGTCCTTCTCCCGCAGCAACTCGTAGGGGCTGTAGCGCACCGCGATGGTGTCCGAGTCGTCCTCGCCGTCGCCGTCGGGGCCGTCCCCCTCGAGGTCGTCGAAGGCGATCGTGACCTCGGCCGCCGGCGGCGGCGGGAGCAGGCTCTGCGGGTCGATCCCCTCCCAGAAGCGGGTGAAGGTCACGTCGTAGGTGTCGAAGTCCTCGGGCCGGTGCACCAGCGTGGCGCGGCCGCACCAGTAGACCTTGGCGCGGGTGTCCACCCCGACTGCGCCCAGCGCCGCCAGGAAGGTGATCATCGAACCCACCGGCACTTCCAGCTCCGCCTCGCGCAGCGCAGCGCCGAAGCGCGCCGCCAGTGCGCAGATGTTCTCGGCTCGCGCCGCTGCGACCAGAGGCGGGCCGTCGGTCACAGTCGGGGATCCACCGGCGTCGGAGGGCGATGTGGCGACTCGCAGGGGGCCACGCCGCTAGCGGCTCGTGGCCTCGGCGATGATCCTGTCGAGGCCGAACTCCTGGACCCGCCCCTGATCCTCCCGGTACTTGAGCACGGCTCCCAGGGTCACCTCGGCGCTGGCGGCGTCCAGGCCGTCCACACCGAGACGCACCAGCGCCATCGACCAGTCGATGCTCTCTGCCACGCCGGGCGGCTTGTACAGGCCGATGTCGCGGAACCTGGCGACAGCGGCGGCGACCTGGCGCGCCAGCGCCGGCGCCACACCGTTGGTGCGCAGCGAGATGATCGCCACCTCGCGTTCGAATTCGGGGTGCTCCACCCAGTGGTAGAGGCAGCGCCGCTTGAGGGCGTCGTGGACGTCGCGGGTCCGGTTGGAGGTGACCACCACGACCGGCGGCTCGGCGGCAACGAAGGTCCCCAACTCGGGCACCGTGATCGACCAGTCCGACAGGACCTCCAGCAGGAACGCCTCGAACTCGTCGTCGGATCGGTCCACCTCGTCGATCAGCAGGACCGGCGGCGCCGCGTCGTCGTGGGAGATGGCCTCCAGCAGCGGCCGCTTCACCAGGAAGCGTTCGGAGTACAGGGAGTCCTCCAGCGCGGCCGCATCGGCGCCGGATGCCCCGCCGGTGGCTTCGGCGGTGCGCAGGTGGAGCAACTGGCGCGAATAGTCCCACTCGTAGACGGCCTGGGACACGTCGATGCCCTCGTAGCACTGCAGGCGGATGAGGCGGCTGCCCAGCCAACCCGCCAGCGTCTTGGCCACCTCGGTCTTGCCGACCCCGGCCTCACCCTCCAGCAGCAGCGGCCGCTGCAGCGAGAGCGCCAGGAAGACAGCCGTGGCGAGCCCCTCCGACGGCAGGTAGTCGTTGGCACGGAGGCCGTCGGCGACCTCGGCCACCGACGCGGGGCCCACTCCCATGGGCCGCTACAACCCGGCGGCTTCGAGTGCCCGTCGCGTCAGGACCCGGGCCAGGTGCTGGCGATACTCGACGCTGGCGTTGAGGTCCTCGGTGGGTTCGCAGCCCTCGGCGGCCAGTTCCGCTGCCTCGGCAGCCGAAGCCCCGCCCGCCAGAGCACTCTCGACGGCGGCGGCCCGAACGGGCGTCGAGTGCATGTTCACCAGCCCCACGCCGACATCGCCGCCGGCGCGCGCGACCGCCGAGACCCCCACGATCGCCCAGTCCTGAGCACGGCGGTTGAACTTCTCGAAGCCCCAGCGGGCGCCGTCGGCGGCAGGAATGCGCACCTCGGTCAGCATCTCGTCGTCGGCCAGCGCCGTCTCCAGGAAGCCGCTGAAGAAGTCGTCGACGGAGATCTCCCTGCTGCCCTGCGGGCCGGCGGCCACGAGGGTCGCGCCGAGCGCGATGAGTGCCGAGGGAATGTCCGAGGCCGGGTCGCCGTGGGCGACCGCCCCGCCGAGGGTCCCACGGTGGCGCACCTGCGGGTCGCCGACGTGCGACGTGACCTCGCCCAGCAGGCCCGCCCGGGCGGCGACCAGGTCGCTGATCTCGACGTCGCGGTGGCGCGTCAACGCCCCGATCGCCACATGATCGCCCCCGCCACGGATGTACGACAGGTCGTCGAGGCGCCCGATGTCCACCACGACCGCCGGGCGTGCCAGGCGGAACCGCATGAGGGGGATCAGCGAGTGTCCCCCGGCCAGGAGTTTCGCCTCGTCGCCGTGGGTGGCGAGGGTGGCGATGGCCTCCTCGGCGGAGCCGGCCCGGACGTAGTCGAACGCTGCAGGAATCACTGCTCACCTCCTGCCGCACAGTGCAGAACCGCCTTGACGATGTTGTGGTAGCCGGTGCAGCGGCAGAGGTTCCCCTCCAGCCCGAGCCGCACCTCCCGCTCGCTGGGGTCCGGGTTCTCCTCCAGGAACGAGACCGCCGCCATCACCATGCCCGGCGTGCAGTAGCCGCACTGCAGGGCGTGGCACTGCCGGAAGGACTCCTGCATCGGGTGGAGGGTGTCACCGTCGGCGAGACCCTCGATCGTCAGGAGATCCTCACCGTCGGCCTGCACTGCGAACATGGTGCAGGACTTGACCGACTCGCCGTTGACGTGGATGGTGCAGGCGCCGCAGGACGACGTGTCGCAGCCGATGTTGGTGCCCGTCAGGCCGACCACGTCGCGGATGTAGTGAACCAGGAGTGATCGGGGCTCAACATCGTGCGTGTGGGTCGTCCCGTTGATCGTGACCGAAATCTCCACCTATGCCTCCCTGTGGCCGGAACCGACCCGCTGAACGATCAGTGGCCGCTCACCGGGCGAACACAGTAGCGCACGCTACCGGGCACTCCCAGCGCTCGCATCGTCGCGCGCCGGCGGCGGCACGCGTCGCGGCGCCGAGTCAGCCCGCGCCGGCCACGGCCGCCGGCAGGTCGATGGCGTACGCCTCCTCACCGGGATAGACCAGACCGAGGTCGCGCCGCGCGATGCGCTCGATCTCGGCGTCGGTCCGCAACAGTTCGATGTCGGACTGCAGCGCCTCGTTGGACGCCTGCGCCTCGGCCAGCCGCGCCTCCAGCTCGGCGATCTCGTCGCGCTGGTCGAGCCAGTTCCGCACCGGGTTCACGCCCCAGGTCCAGGTCGCGGCGAGCACCATGGCGCTGAGGGACACGATGACCAGAGCCCGCAGGAGGCGCCGGGCAGCCGGCGACGTCATCGTGCGGCTCTCCCGGAGCTCGATCCGCCGGCGCCGGATCCATATCCTGCGGCGTCGGCCAGTTCCTCCTCGATGCGCAGCAGGCGGTTGTACTTGGCGGTGCGGTCGGTGCGGGACGGCGCGCCGGCCTTGATGAGCCCCGCGCCGGCACCCACCGCCAGGTCGGCGATGGTGGTGTCCTCGGTCTCACCGGAGCGATGCGACACGACCGCTCCGTATCCCGCCGCCTGCGCCGCGTCGATGGTGTCGAGCGTCTCGCTGAGCGTGCCCACCTGGTTCACCTTGATGAGGATCGAGTTGGCGACGCCGCCCTCGACGCCCCTCTGCAGGAGATCGACGCGGGTCACGAAGAGGTCGTCTCCCACCAGCGCCAAGCGGTCGCCCAGCGCCTCGGTCAGCATCCGCCAGCCCTCCCAGTCGTCCTCGGCCATGCCGTCCTCGATGGAGCAGACCGGATAGTTGTCGGCCAGGTGCACCAGGTAGTCCACCATCTGCGCGCGATCCAGGCTCCTGCCCTCGCCCGCCAGCCGGTAGCCGCCGTCGGCGGCGAACTCGGTGGCCGCCACATCGAGAGCGAGCGCCACGTCGGCGCCGGGTCGAAGCCCGGCGGCCTCGACGGCGTCGAGCAGGAATCCCAGCGCCGTCTCGTTGCTCGCCACGTCCGGTGCGAAACCCCCCTCGTCGCCGACGGCCACCGACAGCCCGGCCGCCGACAGCCGCCCGCGCAGGGTGTGGTAGATCTCCGTCCCCCACCGCAGCCCCTCGCTGAACGACCCCGCTCCGAGCGGCACGACCATGAACTCCTGCACGTCGAGGTTGTTGTCGGCGTGCGCGCCGCCGTTGAGAAGGTTCATGAGCGGCACCGGGAGCGTGGTGGCGCCGTCGCCGCCGATCCGCTGGTACAGCGGGACGTCGCGGCCCGCGGCGTCGGCCGCCGCCGTCGCCAGCGAGACGCCGAGGATGGCGTTGGCGCCGAGGCGGGACTTGCCGGGCGTCCCGTCCAGTTCGATCAGCGTTCGGTCCAGGGCCCGCTGATCGGCCGAGTCGAGCCCCTGCACGGCCGCGGCGATCTCGCCGTTGACGGCGGCCACCGCCCGGCGTACTCCCTTGCCTCCGTAGCGCGAGTCGCCATCCCGGCGTTCGAGTGCTTCGAGGCTGCCGGTGGAGGCACCGGAGGGGACGGCGGCACGCCCGCGCGCCCCGCACACCAGCGCGACGTCCGCCTCGACGGTGGGATTACCGCGCGAGTCAAGAATCTCCCGTCCCGTGACGTGGACTATTGCGCTCATCCGGTGCGCCCCGTGTGCCCGCTCCGTTCCCGACGACCCGTTCCCGACAACCCGTTCACGACGATGTTGTTCCTGTTGGAAATGGGGAACAGGTGGCAGAAGTTACACGCCGTGCGCAGCGTTGAAAAGAGGGGAGACGGGATTTATCCACAGATTCCGCCCCGGCGTGCGGGGCGCCGCGCGGCTGCAGCGGCGCCGCGGGTGCTCAGATCTCCTCGGCTCGGCGGAACTCCTCGCGGGCTTCCTTCGAGGCCGCCCGCAGCGCCGACTCCGGATCCAGCGAGCTGTGCCGAGCCAGTTCCACCACCTCGAAGAGCAACGATCCCAGCCACCCCTCGTCGCGCCGCGCCGCCGGGACGTCGAGGGCGGCCCGCAGGCGTGTCAGCGCGGCGGACTCGCTGCTGCGGTCGAGGCCGGCGGCCTCGGCCCGCTTCTGCACCTTGAGTGCACCCAGCAGCGCAGGCAACACCTCGGGGATGCCGTCCATCGCCGAGGCCCGCCCCTTCTCGGCACGCTTGATCTGCTCCCAGCCGGCATCCAGCGACTCCTCGTCGCCGTCGCCGCCGGCCGCCGGACCGAACACGTGGGGATGGCGCCGTCGCAGCTTGGCGTCCACCTGCCGCACCACGTCGCCGATGGTGAACTGGCCCTGCTCGGCGGCCAGCGTGGCGTGGAAGAAGACGTGGAAGAGCAGATCCCCGAGTTCCTCCTCGAGGTGCTCGTAGCCCTCGCCGGCTGCGGTGGCGCCGCCCCGCTCCGCCGGCTCCGGCAGCCCGTCGATGGCCTCCAGCACCTCGTAGACCTCCTCGAGCAGGTGGCGGCGCAGGCTGCGGTGCGTCTGGCTGCGATCCCAGGGGCACTCGGCGCGCAGCGTCGCAACGAGCTCGCCGAAGCGGACCAGCGCCGCGGCGAACTCCCCGGGAGGCGGCTCGGAGTTCATGCGGCCGGCGAGGAAGCCGCGGCCGGCCGGGACCCCTCGGCGAGCCGATCCAGCACCTCGGTGATCGCCTCGACGGCTCCCGAGCGGCTGCGCAGCGGCACACGGAGGCGTCCCGAGGACGGATCGTAGGCAGCCGATGGCCAGAGCCGCTCCAGGCGCACCCGCCGGCTCTCGCGCAGCCGCAGGGGTGTGATGCGAGCCTCGGCCCCCCCGCCGGGCACCGACCGCACCGACACGTCGGTGACACCGGCGACGGCGCACAGCACCCGCAGCCGCGCCACGCCGAGCAGCGACTCGGCGGCGGCGGGCAGCGGTCCGAACCGGTCCAGCCACTCGGCACGCACATCGGCCACGGCCTCGGCGCTCGTGGCCTCCGCCAGGCGGCGGTAGGCCGCGAAGCGCAACGATTCCGACGGCACGTAGTCCGCCGGCAGGTGCGCGTCCACCGGCACCTCCAGGTTCAACTCGACGGGCGGCTCGGGCGCCTCCCCCGCCAGTTCCGCCACCGCCTCGGTCACCATCTCGCAATACAGGTCGTAGCCCACCGCCGCGATGTGGCCCGACTGCCCCACGCCGAGGAGATTGCCGGCGCCCCTGATCTCCAGGTCGCGCATGGCGATGCGGATCCCCGATCCCAACTCGGTGGACTCGGCCACGACCTTCAGCCGCTCGTAGGCCTCTTCGGTCAGCGAGCGCTCCGGCGGGGTGAAGAGGTAGGCATAGGCGCGCATCTGCGCCCGACCGACCCGCCCGCGGATCTGGTGCAGTTGCGCCAGCCCCATGAGATCCGCCCGGTCGACGATCAGCGTGTTGACCGTCGGCATGTCGATGCCCGACTCGATGATCGTCGTGCAGACCATCACGTCGTAGCGCCGGTCCCAGAAATCCAGCACCACCTGCTCGAGGGCGGCCTCGTCCATCCGGCCGTGCGCCACCGCCACCCGCACGCCCGGAACCAGCTCGCGCAGGTGCGCGGCGACGTGGTCGATGTCCGCCACCCGGTTGTGCACGAAGAACACCTGCCCGTCGCGCAGCAACTCGCGCCTGATGGCCTCGATGACCGCCCGCTCGTCGTAGGGACCCACGTAGGTGCCGATGGGCTTGCGGTCCGCCGGCGGCGTCTGCAGGACCGTCATGTCCCTGATCCCGGTGAGGCTCATCTCCAGCGTGCGCGGGATGGGCGTGGCCGTGAGCGTGAGCACGTCCACATCGTGGCGGAGCGTCTTGATGGCCTCTTTGTGGG
>JAPPKQ010000276.1 GCA_028819945.1 bacterium
TCACCTCGAAGCTGGACTACGAGGCCGAGTTGGCGGTCGTCATCGGCCGCGGCGGGCGGGACATCGCCCTCGAAGGCGCCCTCGATCACGTCTTCGGCTACACCATCGTCAACGACGTCACCGCCAGGGATCGCCAGCAGCAGCACCGCCAGTGGCTGCTGGGCAAGGGCCTGGACACGTTCTGCCCCATGGGACCGGCCGTCGTGACCGCCGACGAGGTCGACCTCGCCGACACCGTCGTGGAATGCCGCGTCAACGGCGAACTCCGCCAGGAGGCCCCGGTCGCCGACTTGATCTTCGACGTCCCGACGCTGATCCGCGACCTGTCTGCCGGCATGACCCTCGTGCCCGGCGACGTCATCGCCACCGGGACGCCCGCCGGCGTGGGCATCGGCTTCGACCCGCCGCGCTTCCTCAAGCCCGGCGACGAGGTGGCGGCGACCATCGAACCCATCGGAACCCTCACGAACAGGATTGGATGAACCATGGCCACAGGCTTTCGCGCTCTCGGGAACAAACACGTCTGGGTCGAGGAGACCGGCGAGGGTCCCGCAGTGGTGGCCATCCACGGCCTTGGCGGCACATGCAACATCTACGGACCGCAGATCGCCGCGCTGGGGGACAGCTACCGCATCGTGACCTTCGACCTCAACGGCCACGGCATGAGTCCCATGGTCGGCCCTATTTCCATCGAGAACTGGGCCGACGACGCGGTGGCGCTCATGGACGACCTGGAACTGGACAGCGTGGCCCTCCTGTCACACTCCATGGGCGCGCTGGTGGCACAGCAGGTGATGGCCATCGCCGGTGAGCGCATCCGGGCGTCCGTCCTGCTCGGCCCGGTGCGCAACCTGCCGGACGCCGCCCGCGGCGCCCAGGCCGACCGTGCCGCGCTGGTGCGGGCCCAGGGCATGGCCGCGGTGGCCGGCGGCATCTCGCAGGGCGCCGTGTCGGCGAAGACCCGCTCCGACCGCCCGGTGGTGTCCGCGATGATCAAGGAGCTGCTGCAGCGCCAGTCCGCCGAGGGCTACGCGGCCGCCTGTGAGGCGCTGGGCGGATCGAGCCCGCCCGACGTCTCGCGGGTCACGTGCCCGGTGCTCGCCATCACCGGCACCGAGGACATGGTCTGCCCGCCGGAGGGGGCGCACGCCATCGCCGGGGACTTCGCCGACGGCACCGCCGTCGTCATCGATGACATCGGGCACTGGACCACGCTGGAGGCCCCCGCAGAAGTGAACGACCTCCTCGGAGACTTTCTGAGGACGGCCTGAGCCCTGTCGCCGGGAGCGCACGCCGCCGAAGACCCAACTGCCGATCAACTCACGACAAGACAACGGAGGGTCAAAATGGGAGACACCCTTTTCACGAACGTCAACATTCTGGACGGCAACGCCGAGGGACCGGTCGCCGGCGAGGTGAGCGTCGCCGACGGGCGGATCAGCGACGTCTCCACGAACGGCGGGGCGCTGCCCCGCGAAGGCCAGCGGGTGATCGACGGCGGGGGCATGACGCTCATGTCGGGCCTGTGCGACGCCCACACGCACTTCACCTGGAACAGCGGCGGCAGCCTCGACGCCCTGGCGGGCATGCCCGTGGAGGACCACACCATCGTGGCCGTGGAGTCGGCGCGCATCCTGATCGACTCCGGCTACACGATGTGCGTCGGCGCCGCCTCGGCCAAGGAGCGCATCGACATCGCCGCCCGCGACGCCATCGACGCCGGCATGATCCCCGGGCCCCGCTACCTGGCCTGCGGTCAGGAGCTCGCCACGCCCGCGGGCGTGCTGGTCTACGGCATCACTCGGGAGGTCTCCGGCGCCGAGGAGATGACCCGCGCCGTGCGGGAGATGTGCGGCCAGGGCGTCGACACCATCAAGCTGATCCTCTCGGGGGAGTCCATCACCGAGCGGGTCTGGGCCAAGGACACCTACATGACCGACGAGGAGGTGCGCGCCGCGGTCGTCGAGGCCCACCGGGTCGGCAAGAAGGTCGCGGCCCATGCCCGCAGCACCGACTCCATCAAGCAGTGCCTGCGCCAGGGCGTCGACGTCATCTACCACGCCAGCTACATCGACGACGAGGCGGCGGACATGATGGAGGAGCGCCGTGACGACATATTCGTGGCGCCGGGGCTGCACTGGCTGTATGCCACCCTCTACG
>JAPPKQ010000464.1 GCA_028819945.1 bacterium
ACTCAACCCCGCGCAGTACGACGCCGTCCTGCACGAGCGGGGCCCGCTCCTGGTCAGCGCCGGAGCCGGGTCGGGCAAGACGCGGGTGCTCACGCACCGGATCGCCCACCTGATCGCGGACCGCGACGTGTCCCCCTTCGCCATCCTGGCCATCACCTTCACCAACAAGGCCGCCGAGGAGATGCGCTCCCGCGTGGTGGACCTGGTCGGCCCGCTGGCCAACAGAATGTGGGTACGCACCTTCCACTCGGCCTGCGCCCAGATCCTGCGCCGCGAGGCCGAGCGTCTGGGCTACCCGGCCGGCTTCAGCATCTACGACCAGGCCGACTCGGTCCGCCTGACCCGCTACGTCATGGTCGATCTCGGCCTCGACACCCGGCGCAGCACGCCCGGTGCGGTTCACGGCCGCATCAGCGCCGCCAAGAGCGACCTGATCGGCCCCGAGTCGTACCTGGCTGCGGGGATGGGCCCGGATCCGATGCGGCGCCGCACAGCCGAGGTCTACGCCGAGTACCAGCGCCGCCTGCAGCGCGCCGGCGCCATGGACTTCGACGACCTTCTGACACTGGTGGTTCGCCTGTTCCGGGAGCATCCCGACGTGCTGGCCACCTACCAGGACCGCTTCCAGCACGTGCTCGTGGACGAGTACCAGGACACCAACCGGGCGCAGAACGAGATCGTGCTGATGCTCGGGGCACGCCATCACAACGTCTTCGTGGTGGGTGACGCCGACCAGTCCATCTACCGCTTCCGCGGTGCCACGATGCGCAACATCCTGGATTTCGAGAGCGCCTTCGACGACACCACCGTGATCCTGCTGGAGCAGAACTACCGCTCCACCCAGAACGTGCTGGACGCGGCCAACGCCGTGATCGCCAACAATGCCGACCGCCATCCCAAGAGGCTCTGGAGCGAGGCCGAGCGGGGCGGCCGGATCGTCTGGTACCGGGCCGAGGACGAGAAGGACGAGGCTCGCTGGGTGGTGCGGGAGATCCGGCGGCTGGCCGCCGACGGCCACGCGCTCAGCGACTTCGCCGTCATGTACCGGATCAACGCCCAGAGCGGCGTACTGGAGACGGCGCTGAACGCCGAGGATCTGCCCTATGTGGTGATCGGCGGCACCGCCTTCTACGACCGCCGCGAGGTGCGCGACGCCTTGGCTTACCTGCGCGCCGTGGTGAACCCAGCCGACGAGGTGAGCCTGAAGCGGGTCCTGAACGTGCCCCGGCGAGGCGTCGGCGACCGTTCGGTGGAACGCCTCGGCGAGTGGGCGGCGAGCACCGGCCTGCCGTTCAGCGAGGCGCTGAGGCGTCCGGGGGAGGCAGGAGTCTCCGGCGCGGCGCGGGCGGGGATCGAACGGTTCACGGCGCTGCTGGACGAGACCGCCCGGCGCCTCGCCGAGGGCCCCGAAGGCGTGCTGAATCACCTCCTGACCCGGAGCGGCTACCTGGAGGCGCTGTACGAGGACGCCGAGCAGGGGGACATCGAGGCGGAAGGCCGCCTCGAGAACCTGGCCGAGTTGCTGGGGTTGGCCGGCGAGCACGAGCAGGTGGGGGTGTTCCTGGAGGAGACCGCCCTGGTTTCGCCCACCGACGACCTGGACCTCGACGCGTCGAAGGTGGTCCTGCTCACCGCCCACGCCGCCAAGGGTCTCGAGTTCCCGGTGGTGTTCCTCACCGGCTTGGAGGAGGGGATGTTCCCTCGCGAGCAGGCGCGGGACGACCCCGAGCAGATGGCCGAGGAGCGCCGCTTGGCCTACGTCGGCATCACCCGCGCCCGGGAGCGCCTCTACCTCAGCGACGCCGAGCGCCGCACCATGTGGGGGGCCGCGCAGTACAACCGGCCGAGCCGCTTCCTGGAGGAGATCCCCGCCGAAGTGCTGCAGGAGGTGTCGGGCCGTGCCGGGCGCACCTCGGCGCGGGACCGCCCCGACCGGTTCGCCGGCGCGGGCGGCGGTGCCCGCCGGGCCGCTTGGCGCGAACGGCAGGTCTCGCAGGCGCTGCAAGGAGCGCCCGCGGCGGCCAGCGGGCTGCACGGCGCCTCAGGGTCCGCCGCTGCGGCGTCGGGGAGCGCCCGCGGACCGGTCGAATTTCCGGTGGGTGCCGACGTGCGCCATCCCGCCTGGGGCGCCGGCGTGGTCGT
>JAPPKQ010000016.1 GCA_028819945.1 bacterium
GTCCTGCGCCAGCCCGAGCTGGCGGAAACGCTGCGAACGATCGCCCGCGCCGGCCGCGACGGCTTCTACGCGGGGCCGGTGGCCGAGGACATCGTCGCCTGCCTGCGGAGCCTCGGCGGGCTGCACGCGATGGACGATTTCGTGGCCCACCGCTCCGAGCATGTGGCGCCCCTCAAGTCCCGCTACCGCGGATGGGACGTTCACCAGTGTCCGCCCAACGGCCAGGGCATCGCCGTGCTCGTCATGCTCGGCATCCTCGAGGGATTCGATCTCGCCGGGCTGGCGCCGCTCGGGGCCGAACGCCTGCATCTCCAGGCCGAAGCCACGCGCCTCGCCTACCATCTGTGCGAAGGCGCCCTCGGCGATCCGGCGCAGGCGGAGGTGCCGGTCGAGGACATCCTCGCGCCCGACAACATCGCCCGACTGCGGCGGCGGGTGTCGGCCGATCGCGCCATCGACGACCTCCCGGTGACCGCGCCGCTGCACCCCGAGACCGTCTGCCTCAGCGTGGTCGATCGCGAGCGCAATGCGGTGTCGTTCATCAATTCGATCTGCTTCGCCTTCGGCACCGGCATCGTCAGCCCCAACACAGGCGTCGTGCTGCACAACCGCGGCGCCGGGTTCCACATCGAGCCGGGGCACCCCAACTGCATCGCGCCCGGGAAGCGGCCGCGCCACACGATCATCCCAGGTCTCGTGCTCAAGGACGGCCGCCCGGTGCTGCCGTTCGGGGTGATGGGCGGGCAGTTCCAGCCGGTAGGCCATGTCCACCTGCTCACCAATCTGGTGGATTTCGGGCTGGACCTGCAGCAGGCGATCGATCTCGCCCGCGCCTTCCACTTCGGCGGCGTCTACGGGCTCGAGCGGGGGATCGGCGAGGTGGCCGCCGCGGACCTGCGTGCGCTCGGCCATGCCACCGAACGCGTCGCCGCGCCCTGGGGCTCGGCCCAGGCGGTCTGGATCGACTGGGAGAAGGGCAGCCTGGTGGGCGCTTCGGACCCGCGCAAGGACGGGCTGGCGCTCGGCTACTGAAACCCGGCCCCGGGCGCTGCCGTCAGCTCGCCAGCAGCTCGGCCAGCCGGGCGTTGACGAACGCCGCGTCCTCCGGGTTGGCCGGACCGCCCGCATAGTGGCCCCAGACGGAGGGGATCGTGCGCAGCTCGGCGTCGGCCATACGGTCGACCTCGTAGGCGCTGTCCTCGGGCGGGAAGTACAGATCGGTGCGCCCGGGCATGACCACGGTCCTGGCCTTGATGGCGCCGAGCGCCGCCTCGAAGTCGCCGCCGTAGAGCGGGTTCGCGCTGATGTCGTTGTGCTGCCAGGTCCAGATCAGGCTCAGCATGTTGTTGGCGTCGCGGCTCAGGAACATGCCCTCCCAGAAGCCCACCAGGAAGTCCTCGACGGAGCTGTAGCCGAGCTGCCGGTACAGCTCCTCGCGGTAGAAGGTCTGCGACAGCGCCCAGCCCGCCCAGCCCCGCGCCATGGCCCGCAGCCCGGTTCGGGGCTGGCTCTCGTACCATCCCTCGCGCCACGCCGCGTCGGCGGTCACGGCCGCCTTCATGCCCTCCAGGAAGACGTGGTTGTGCGGCGAGGTGCGGGCCGTTCCGCAGATCGCCGCCAGCCGCTCGACGGCGTCGGGATAGAGCGCGGCCCACTGATAGGCCTGCTGCGCGCCCATCGACCAGCCGACGGCCAGCCGCAGGCGCTCGATGCCCAGTTCCTCGACCAGCAGGCGGCGCTGCATGACCACGTTGTCGTGGATGGTGAGCTTGGGGAACCGCGCCTTGTCGAACGGTGGCGGCATGTTGCTCGGCGACGAGGACACGCCGTTGCCGAGCAGGTTGGGAACGATGATGAAGTAGCGCGCGGGATCAAGCGCCATGCCGCTGCCGATGAGGAACTCGTTGTCCTCGTGGCGGCCGCAGAACCGGGTCGGGTACAGGATGGCGTTGGACTTGTCCGCATCGAGACGGCCGTGGGTCTGGTAGGCGAGGGTGGCCCCGCGCAGCGTCAGGCCCGATTGCAGGACCACCTCGCCCAGTTCGTACCTGTGGTAGCTGCCCATGGTCACCGTGCTCCGATCCCGGCCGTGGTCGCGCCGGCCACGAGTATCATGCCGGCCG
>JAPPKQ010000421.1 GCA_028819945.1 bacterium
GGCAACGACTTCGCGCAAACGGATCTCGACCTCGCCCTGCCACCGGCGCCGACTCCGTAGGGGCGCGCAGCCACCCAAACGATCGATCAGTCGGGCGAGCCCGCCACGAACTTCCGCACGCGCCCGCTGAGCTGCGCGGCGAACACCTCGCCGGCGTGCGAGACGGTCATCCCGTGGCCGCCCCCGCCGCCCGTCAGCTCGGCCAGGATCTCGCCGTCCAGCGTGCGCAGCGCGCCGCCGGCCCAGATGCGCTGCTCCGGGGTCACGAAGAGCGCCTGCACGCCGGTGAGCTCGGTCCACTGGTCGAGGAACTTGCCCTCGGCGTCGAAGACCTGCACGCGACGGTTGTCGCGGTCGACCGCGTAGACACGGCCGTCGCCGGCCACGGCGATGCCGTGCGGCAGGCCGAACTCGCCGGGCCCGGTGCCCCGCGAGCCCCACTCGCCGAGGTACCGGCCCTCCTTGGAGAACCGCACAATGCGTGCGTTGCCGTAGCCGTCGCTGACGTAGATGTCGCCGTTGGGGGCGAAGGCGATGTCCGTGGGCAGGTTGAACGTGTTGTGGCTGTTGCCGGAAACGCCGGGGGTGCCGAGGTGCATCAGCAGCTCGCCGGTCTCGCGCAGCTTGTAGACGGCGTGGCCGGGGGCGTCGACCACCCAGACGTGGCCATCCGGGTCGACCCGGATGGCGTGCGCGCCGCACGCGTGGCAGCCCGCCGGGCCGTAGACGGCGGTGTACCCGGATGCGCCGGGCGCGCGGTCCTCGGGAGCCACCCCCATGACCTTGCCGTTGCTGAAGAGTCCTTCGCCCCAGCCCCGCACGAAGGCGCCATCCGGCTCGAACACCAGGATCGGCTGCGCCCCGCGGTGCAGCACCAGGATGTTGCCGCCGGCGCCGGTGGCCACCGCGACCACCTGGCCGAAGTTCCAGACCGAGGGGGTGCCGGCGGCGGTGGTGGCCGGGAGCGGCCACTCTGGCACCTCGGCGTAGTTGGCGGCCGGCGGTTGGGCCAGAATCGCGCCACCCGCCGCGAAGCCGACGATTGCGAGCACGACGGCGAACCGGCGAACGGTATGCTTCCTCACGGTTGACCTCCGCGGCAAGGGCCCGGCCCGATCCGGGTCACGACCATCCTCGAGCGCCTCGCTGCGTGCCTCGGCGCGGCTACATCCGCGTTCGTAGCCTCGCCCTCCGCGCCGCCGCCAGCCACTCGTAGTCCTCGTCCTCAAGGCAGGTGACGCCGCTCCGCAGGTGCGGGCCACCGCGTCCACCGTCCGACGACGGTTCTCACTCCTCGTCCGGCACCGCGAACACGAAGATGCCGTTGCCGAAGCGCGGGTTGCGCTTCTCGGGAATCAGGTCGGCCGGAATGATGCTGGTCCAGCTCGATCCCCCCAGCGGACCGCCCGCGCCGAAGGCGACGTACTGCCTGCCGTCGACCGCGTAGGTGATGGGATAGCCGTTCGCCATCGTCGTCAGCCGGCTCTGCCACAGCTTGTCGCCGGTCGCCGCGTCGTAGGCGTAGACGTGGCGCTCCCAGTCGCCGACGAAGACCAGGCCCCCGCCCGTCGTCAGCGCCGCCGTGTTGTAGGGGACCCGGAGCCGGTGCTTCCACAGCGTCTCGCCGGTGCGGATGTCGAGGGCCTGGAACTCGCCGAGCTGACCCGGCGCATCCGGATGGAAGTGATTCAGCCGGCCCCGCACGCCGCCCGTGCCGCCGCCGCCGGCCCGCATCTCCACGGGTCCGAAGGCGGCCGTCTCGCACTGCAGGTTGATGGGCACGTACAAGGCGCCCGTGTCGGGGTGGTATGCCATCGCCCGCAGGGCCTTGAAGCCGCCGGTGCTGGGGCAGAAGAAGAGCATCTCGCCCACGCCCGAGACCATGCCCTCGCGGTAGGTGAACTCGCCGGTCTCCGGATCGATGTCGGCCAGGTTCTGGTAACCGAGATCGACGGCCTTGGTGAAGGCCCCGGTCGAGCGGTCGAGCTCCCACAGGATGCCCAGCTTGCCCATGCTGAACACCGACTCGCGGCCGTCGTAGTCGATCAGGATCCGCTCGAACGTCTCGTCCATGTCGTGGCTGTCGCCGGGGATGTGCTGGAAGAACC
>JAPPKQ010000211.1 GCA_028819945.1 bacterium
GGGCTCGTGCTGACGGGGTCCTGGCCCGCCCGAACCGAGTCCGGCAGTCAGATGGGCAGGGTCAACATCGAGACGACCCTGACGCTGGCGTGCCGGCCCGCTTCGGCGGATCGCCCGCTAGGTCGGGTCACCGAGGTTGATGCCGAGGTGCGCCGCGAGATCGAGGCTCGTGTCCCGTTGTGGGAGGAGGCCGGGCTGGCGCTGCCCGATCAGCGGATGGCCGCGTACGGGCCGGCGATGGAGGTCGTGGGCCGCTACAGCCGGGTGCTGGACAAGACGGGCCAACCGGTGGATCCTGCCCGCTACCTGCCACTGGCGCGCATGATCGTGCAGGAGATCGCCGCCATCCGCATCGATGGTCTGCCGCTGGAGTCCTTCGACGTTCGCAGCATGTTCGCCCTGTCCTGGGCGCGCCAGTACGGCCGCTCGCCGGCGCCCGGCTCGGAGCTTCGCTGGGAGCGTCTGACCCATCATCTCGACGAGTCGGCCACCGCCGGGCTCGTGGTGAAGGACGGCAAGGGTTTCCGTCTGGCGTACGCGTCCGAAAGTGACCCGGGGGGACTCCAGGCCACGTCGGAGTCGCCGGTGATCGACGTTGTGCTCGCGGTCGCCGTCGCCGGCAGGTCGGTGAGCGCGGTTTCGGAACTTCTGGCCGTCTCGGGCCGCGCCGACGACCCGTTCGTGTGGGCGGCGATGGCCGAGTTGGCCGGTCTGCTGGGCGAGGCCGACCGTGACGGCGAGGTGTGGACCTGGGTGGTGCGGAACCGTGCCGCCGTTACCTCTAGTTCGCAGTCCATCGAGACCGCGCGGGCGGCGAGGCGGGAACGGCGCGCCGTCGAATCGCAGCAGGGCGAACTCTTCGACCGCGGGCCCGGTACATGAGCACGTCGCCGCGCCGAGAGGCCCGGAGTGGCTGTTCGGGTCGCCGGGCACCGGCGGGTTGCTCGGGCCGGGACCTCGTGGACTACGGGATTGGAGCGTCATCATGAGCAGTTCACCGCCGACTCCCTGGTGGGAGACCATCCAGCTCCGCGACGAGATCGTCGACGGCAGGGGCCGCATCGACGATGTCCAGGCGTCGCTACATGACGCGGTCTTCGGTAGGGCCGACGGGCTGCAGGGCCTTTACGGTGACGCCGACCTCTACGGGCAGATCACCCACCCGACCGGGAGTCTCGTCGCATTGATGGCACAGATCGCGGTGCGGCTCGGCTCCGGCGGGGCGGCGTCCACGAGAGCGCGCGCCGTTTGGCGGCTCGATCAGGCGATGGGGGGCGGGAAGTCGCACGGCCTCATCGGGCTGTGGCATCTCGCCGCGCACACCGACCGGCTGGCGGCGACGGACCTGGGCACAGAGGTGTTCCGCGAGGTCGGACGAGTCGTCGGGCCTGGGACAGTGGCCGGTGACGTGGGCGACCCGCGCTGTGTTGTGCTCGACTGCGACAACCCCGAGCCACGCGAGAAGGTCGACGGTCCGGCCACGACGCTGGGGGAGCGTTTCCTGTGGCGGCTCTTCGAGGGCGCCTACAAGAAGTGGGAGACCTACAAGGACCACGTCGCCAACAAGGAGTCCCTCGCCGAGGCCCTGCACGATGTGGGCCGCCCGGTGCTGATCCTGATCGACGAGATCATGGACTACATCCGCTGGGCGTCCAACAAGGACGAGCAGTCAGTGCTCGCCGACATGGCGTTCCTCCGGGCGCTGCTCGATGTCGTCAACGATGTCGACAATTGCGTGCTCGTCGTGGTGATGATCGCCTCGGACCGAGACCGGATCGCCCTCAACGAGACCGGCGAACGATGCCGGGGCGAGCTGGAGGATCTGCTGGTCCGCAACGGCGAGGCCACCACCGTCTCGGGCGGCGGTGACTTCGCCGAGATAATCCGCCGCCGCCTGTTCGCCGGCCGACCACCTGCCGAGGTCGTATCGGCTACAGCGCGATGGTTCACGGCGCACATGGGCGGGCGTTGGGGTACCGACGTGTTCGCCCCACTCGGCCCGGACGGCGAGCGGGTCGCCGAGCGGGTGGCGCGTTCCTACCCGTTCCACCCGTCGCTGATCCGCCTGGCCGAGGAGGAGTGGTCCCAGCACGCCGGGTTCCAGCGT